>CALROE020000383.1:0-4587 GCA_943369715.1 Bradyrhizobium ivorense | reverse complement strand
GTCCAGCGTCAGCCATTGTCCATCCAGCCTTGCCGCGGCCACGGCGTGATCCTCGCCGCGGATGGTGTCGCGCATGATGACGATGCGCAAATCGTCGGATGAAACTCCGGCCCGCTGCAACGCAATGAATTTGGCGATGGCATAGTCTTCGCAATCCCCGGCGCCACGGGTCAGCGTCGCCAGCGGCGAACTCCACACGTCGATCTGCCCATATTGCTCGAGATCGCCCATTGGCCGGATGGCGAGGTTGATGGCGCGGTTGATTTCGCCGAGGCGGGCGCGGCCGCCGCGAGCCTTGCCGGTGTCGACGATGGCGAGGAATTGCAGCGCCGCCGGTGAGGCGCAGCGATCAGGATCGCCTTCGCACAGCGCCAGCTGCACCATCTCATCGTCGACGCGGCGCTGGACGCCCTGCCACTTCGCCAGCAGTCCGCCGCCGCTGAGATGCGATGCAAACAGCCCGAACGGCTCGGCGGACCGTTGGACCGGATCCGGTGTCGCCGACGCTCTCAGCGTTTCCGCCGACAGCTCCGTCGCTGACCCGAACCAGGCCAAGGCCGCGGCAAGCATGGCAAGTATGACGGCGCGCAACGCGCGCGAGTGACCCGATATCCCCATCTGACGCCCCATGTCCGGGCATCGGCGAGGCTTGGTTAGCCCGCTCGTGACCGGATCGTTTCGCCGGCGAGGATGGGCGGGGGAGCTTTTATTTGGCTTAAAACCGGTCCTGGCGGGCGGAAAAGCGCGAAACAGGCTGAAACCGGCCTCGCCAGTTTGCGTAAAATTCTATGGATCGGCCGCCATGGGTCGAGAACAGCCGGACGAAAGCCGGGAAGGACATTCAGAAGTTGTACGGGCCGGCTCTTCCGCGAGAAATGGCTAATTCGCGGGGAAACTCGCTGTATGTAAGCTGGATCACACTGTTTGCTGGGAAATTGACGCACAATCCTGTCGGCCAACGCAGGGGAAAGTCGAGCCAAGTATCGATTTTCAATCTATACGGTGATCTACACCAGGAGTTGTCATTCGTCGCTGTTACGGACGTAATGTACTTGTGGAAATCGGGAAAATACTGGGAATTTACGATGTCGTGGCGGAGCAGTCCTGGCGCGGCGCCCTTGGGAAATACACTTCGCACAAGCTGCGGATGGTTTCGCATTGTCTCGTCCAATGGTAAGCACGGTTCCATAGGCAGTATTCGTTAAATATTAACCATTTACGGTGGCGCATTGAATTACGCCGGTAAATTCGGGTCGGGCACGCCAGATAATTTTTCCAGTGCCGGCTTCAAGATCGACGCTCCGGGACACCAGGGTGGCGGCGACAGCGTCACCATTCCCGATGCGCATCTGTTGTTTTCCGGCGACTATTCGCGGTCGGGCGCCGACCTGATCGTGTCGGATCATCTGCATCGCGTGGTGGTGCCGAACTATTTTCACGGCGACAAGCGTCCCGCGCTGCTCTCGCCGGATGGCGCGCCGCTCGATCCCGCCGTGATCGAGGCCATGACCGGGCACGTTCAGTATGCCCAGGCCGCGGGCACTGCTGCTGCGGCCGCCGCCAAGGTGGTCGGCCATGTCGTCAAGATGACCGGCAGCGCCAGCGTCGTGCGCAACGGCGTCACTATCACGCTCAACAACGGCGACACTGTCCTGCAGAACGACGTCGTGCAGACCGGCAGCGGCTCCAGCGTCGGCCTCGTCATGATCGACGGCACCACCTTCAACCTCAGCGCCGGCGCGCGGCTGATGCTGAACGACCTGACCTACGACGCCAGCAGCACCTCGAACTCGTCGCTGTTCACCTTGGTGCAGGGCGCGGCCAGCTTCGTCGCCGGCCAGGTCGCCAAGACCGGTGACATGAAGGTCGGCACGCCTGTCGCCACCATGGGCATTCGCGGCACCGCGGTGATTCTCGATATCTCCGCGGTCGACGGCAAGGTCTCGGTCTCGGTGATCGACCAGCGCGATGGCCAGGTTCATTCGGTTCAGGTTTACAACAGTCGGGGGGTCCTGATCGGAACGGTGACGAGCAACGGCTCGACGCTGACGCTGACGCCGATCGCCAATTTCGAGGTGATCGCCCAGGAGAGCAACAAGACCGTCGCGCAGATCCAGCAGGAATTCAGTATTTTCCGGGAAGCGCTGACCCTCTACGAGATCCAGAAAGCGATCGATCCGAACCTTCCGCAGCACACCGAATACAACGCCAATCCGCGCCAGTACGCCGCCGCCGGCAGCACCCCCGCCAACCCGCCTGCGCCCGTCTATACCCCTGTTTTGGGCAGCACGCCCGGCCCCGCAGGCGACGGGCCGCCTGCCACCGTCGTGCTCAACCTGCCGCCTGTTCCGGGGACGCCGGGAACCACTCCGGTTCAGCCGAGCCCGATTGTCGTCACGCTCAATATTCCCAATGCGCCGCTGCCCTTCGTGGTGACGCCGCCGACGGTCAACCAAATCTCGGGGCCGGGCGGCGACCATTTCGGCCCGGTCATGAGCGCCGATGGGCATTTCATTGTCTACGATCCCGACGGTTCGATCTTCCTCTACCACCATCAGACCCACACCACGATCACGGTCGCCGAGGCGGGTGGCGGCTTCACCTATGGCGGCCAGACCATCAGCGCCGACGGCCGTTACGTCGTGTTCCAGGGCACCAACGGCACCCAGTCCTTCGTCTACATCTACAACAACGATCCATCCGACGTTGCGCATTATCAGCAGACGACGCAGCTCGCCGCCGGCGGCGCGCCTTCGATTTCGGGCGACGGCAGCCGGATTGTCATCGAGCACGGCGGCAACAGCATCGGCATCTACGATCAGCAAGGCCATGTGATCGCCACCGTCACGGCCGCGGCGATCGGCGAGACCGGCGCGGTGTGGCTGCCGGCCGTCAGCGCCGACGGCCACCTGATCGCGTTCTGGCAGACCGACGCGGCGACGCCAGGCGGATCGGGCCAGCTCTTCGTCTATGACCTCACGACCGGCACGGCGACCGCGATCGCCAGCACGGCTACCGACGCCGGCAACGCCGGGGCCTCGTTCAGCGCCGACGGACGCTATGTCGTCTATCAAAGCGATGCGCCGGGCGGCCACTCGGAAATCTATCTCTACGATCTCTCCACCGGTCAGGTCGTGTTCCAAACCGCCAACGCTTCGGGCGCCAGCTACCATCCGGTGATCAGTCCGGACGGCAATTATATCATCTTCGCCAGCGACGCCGAGCTGGCGGGCGACGGCAATGCCGTCACCGATACCTATGTCGTTGACGTCAGCGATCCCGCTCATCCCGTCTACAACAGGGTCTCGAACCTCGCCAACGGCAACCAGCCCGACGGCAACGCCAATCTCGGCGCGACCATCAGCGCCGGCGGCCTGTACATTGCGTTCGCCAGCAGTTCCGCCCCCGGCACCGGCGATGTCTTCCTCGCTGATCCGACCTCGGGCCGCAGCGCGATCATCCAGGAGCGCGCCAGTTCGCCCGCGATCCTCACCGCGGGCGGTGTCATCGCGCTGACCGGCGATCACAACGGCGCCACGCTCGGCGTGGCGAATCCGAACGGCAGGTTTACCGCATCGTTCAATGCCCAGGGCGACATCGTCTGGAGCTTCAGCGAGCCGAAGTCTGATTTCGCGGCACTGCTGCCCGGCCAGAAGGTGACGCAGGATTTCATCATCCTGCTGACCAACGACAGCGGCACGACGCAGATTCCGGTCCGGGTGGTGGTCTACGATGCGGATCTGCCGGTGACCTTTGCGGTGGCCAACCCCGGCACCATCGCCGGCGACAACAACGACAACACGCTGACCGGCACCGCCGACAACGACATCCTGCAGGGTTTTGGTGGCGACGATACCCTCAATGGTCTCGCCGGGTTCGACCGCGCCGTCTACACCGATGCCACCGGCGGCATCACCGTCGATCTCGCCGACGGGACCGTGACCGGCCAGGGTGTCGGCGCCGACACGCTGATCGGGATCGAGGCCATCCAGGGCAGCAACTTTGCCGACCATTATTCGGCGGTGGGCTTCACCGGTTCTTCCGGTCTGCCCGGAGTGCCCACAGGCTTCAATTCCTTCGAAGGCATGGCCGGCGACGACATCATCACCGGCAACGTCAATGTGCAGGGCCAGGCGCTGACACGGATTTCCTATGCCAGCGCCAGCGCTGCGGTGGTCGTCGACCTTGCCGCCGGCACCGCCACCGGCAATGCCTCGGTCGGAACAGATCATTTTACCAACGTCAGTAGCGTCATCGGATCCGGCTACGGCGATACGCTGCGCGGCAGCGACAATGAGAACGGCAGCTTCGAGCAATTCGATGGTCGCGGCGGCAACGATACGATCGAGGGCCGCGGCGGCTATGATTTCGCCACCTATAACAGCGACGCCGCCACCCATTCGGGCATCACGGTCAACCTCGCCGCCGGCACCGTGACCGGCGACGCCTCGGTCGGCACCGACACGCTGCGCGGCGTCGAAGGCGCGCGCGGCACCCACTTCGCCGATACCTACAATGCCGTGGGCTTCAACGCCGGCAGCACCAATGCCGGCTCGTCTGGCTCCTTCAACAATTTCGACGGCCAGG
>CALROE020000382.1:0-4590 GCA_943369715.1 Bradyrhizobium ivorense | reverse complement strand
ATCGCCATCGCGACGCCGAAAGTCTCGCCGGGCGCGACATAGCGCACCACGATCTGTTCTCCTGCTGGCGTGGTCTTGGTGGCGCGCACATGGCCGTGCAGCAGCACGAAGAAGGAGTGCGCGTCCTGGCCCTCCTCGAACACCGGGCTGTTCCTTGCAAACCGCACCGAGCGGGCTTCGCGCAGGATGTCGCTGAGTTCCTCGGTGCCAAATCCCGCAAACAGTGGCAGATGGGCAACCAGCGAGGGGTCGACTGTGGCCATGGTTCCTCCGTCGCATCAGCGACTTGGATTGAATCTAGACTGCGATTGTGGCTCCCGATCAAGCGGAACTTTGCGTTGGCGCAACAATGGCGCGCGGCCTTCTCCTTAAATAGTTCTCCAACAGCGGCCCCCAGCGGGACGAATGACCGATGGAGCATACCATGCGCAAGGCAATGGGACCGGCTGGCACAAGCCGCCGCCGCGAAGGCAGGTGCGCAAGCCGCATGGAGCGGTCATGATGGCGGTTTCGCGCCCCCGCTCATATCAGGGCTGGGCGCTGCTCGGGGCCGGCTTCCGGCCGTTCTTCCTGCTCGGTTCGGTTTACGCCGGGCTCGCCATGATGGTCTGGCTGCCGGTATTCCATGGCGAGATCACGCTGGTCTCCGCGTTCGCGCCGCGCGACTGGCATGTCCATGAGATGCTGTACGGCTATTTGCCGGCCGTGATCACCGGCTTTCTGTTCACGGCGATCCCGAACTGGACCGGGCGGCTGCCAATCCAGGGCACGCCGCTGCTGGCGCTGGTCGTGGTCTGGATCGCGGGACGGCTTGCCGTGACGTTGTCGGCCGAGGCCGGCTGGCTGACGGCGATGCTGGTCGATGCGAGCTTTCTCGCGCTGGTCGCCGCCGCCGCAACCCGCGAGATCGTGGCCGGCCGCAACTGGAAAAATCTCAACGTGGTCATCCTGGTGGTGCTGCTGCTGGCGGGCAATGTCGCGTTTCACCTCGAGGCGCATTTCAACGGGCTTGCCGAGACCGGTATCCGGATCGGCATCGCCGTGGTGGTGCTGCTGATCTCGCTGATCGGAGGCCGCATCATTCCGAGTTTTACCCGCAACTGGCTGGTGCGCGAGAATCCCGGCCGGCTGCCGGCGCCGTTCAACCGCTTCGATATCATCGTCGTCGCCATCACCGCGTTGACACTGGTGGGCTGGATCGTCAGTTCCGGGAGCCGGCTCACCGGCGCAGCGCTGGCATTGACCGGTCTGCTGCATCTGGTGCGCCTGGCGCGCTGGGCGGGCGATCGCACCTTCCGCGAGCGGCTGTTGCTGATCCTGCATGTCGGCTACGCCTTCGTGCCGTTTGGCTTCCTGCTCAATGCCGCCTCGGCGTTCGGCCTCGTGGCGCCGGGCGCCGGTGTTCATGCCTGGATGGCGGGCGCCGCGGGCACCATGACGCTGGCGGTGATGAGCCGCGCCACGCTCGGCCATACCGGCCAGCCGCTCACCGCCTCGCGCGCCACCGAGGCGATCTATCTTGCCATCATCGTGGCGGCGCTGGCGCGGGTCTGTGCGGTGGTCGAACCCAGTTACAGCGAGCCGCTGCTGTATGTGGCCGCGTTCGCCTGGACCGCCGCTTTCTTCGGATTCGCGATCGTGTTCGGACCGCTGCTGGCCGGCGCCGATCGCCGGCGGAAGCCGATCGCCTGAAGCTTCAGACAGCGGTTTAATGCTGATAATTCGGGCAAATCGGCTGCATTATCCGTTCGACGGCGGTGGTGGTCCTGCCTAATCTCGCGATCGGGACGTTTAAGTGGGGCCCTTGGGGTGTGTCGGATGCGTGAAATTCTCGAATATTGCATCGGCGGCGTCAGGCAAAACGTGTCGGCCGGCAGCCTCGTCGTGCAAGAGGGCGGCAGGACCGGCCATCTCTATGTCCTGATCGAGGGACGGCTCGAAGTCATCAAGGGCGACACCGTGGTTGCCGCCATCACCGAACCGGGCGCGGTGCTGGGCGAAATGTCGGTGCTGCTCGATCAGCCCCACACCGCGACCGTGTGCGCGGCGGCGGACTCGGTGATTTACGAGATCGACGATGCCGCCTCGTTCCTGCGTCAGCAGCCGGGTGTGGCGCTGCTGATCGCCCGTATGCTGGCGCAGCGGCTCAATGCCGCCAACACCTATCTCGCCGACATCAAGCGGCAATATGCCGGCCACGGCACCCACCTCGCGATGGTCGGCGACCTCCTGCAGAGCATGATCAACCTGCCGCCGACCCAGGTCTCGCCAGGATCGGATCGGCAATCCGACCCAAGGATGTGAGCCAGGCCGGCGGATCGGCGATGACAGCGGCGGGCCGCCGCAGCGGCGCATTGAGGTCGATGCATTGCGCGTCGGTGGCGGACAGCCAGAAAGCCCTGCCGTCGTCGATATCGAGCACGATATAGACCGGCGGTCGGCCGGGCTGCAGGCCGGTATTGAACGCCCAGGTGTCGCCGATCCGGTCGAACCACGAGCCGTCGGGGATGAACGGCGACTGATGCACATGGCCCGAGATCACCATCGATGGCTGATAGTGTCTGATCCATTGCACCAGTTCGACGTCGCCGAAAAAGCGCTTGCCGCCCCAACTGGTCGGTGAATCCGCCGGCGGCGCGTGATGCACCCAGATCCATTGCTTCAGCCGTCCTGCGGCCGCCTCGCGAAGCTGGTCGTCGATCCGCTGCTTGACCAGCGGACCATCCCACCACGGACAGACCGTGAAGAGCGTGTCGCCGATAACAAGGCTGTCACCGTCGCAGGCGACGCCGAGTTCGCGGACGTCGCCGATCCATCGCGAAATCTTCTCGCCTTCGGGGCTGCGCTCATCGAGGTCGTGATTGCCGGAGCAAAGGATCACCCGGGTGATGCCGGACAACAGCTCCAGATATTTCTTTACGACGACGATCTGGGCGCGGAAATCGACGAATGATCCGACGTCCAGCGCATCGCCGGCGAAGATCACCAGGTCGAAATTCGGCGCGGCGCTGAGCAGCCAGTCGAATTGCGGCAGCGAATAATGCAGATCGGCCACGACAAGGCAGCGCATATCGATTCGGTCCCAATGCTTAAAAATTGAGCGAAACAGCAGCGTCTGTACTCAAACAGCAAGGGCCGAGCAAAAATTGTGCCGTGTCGCGCCGACCAAGCCCGGCCATGACGAGGAAGCTACGCCTTCGCCACCGCGTGCGAAAACACCACTTCGATCAGCGTGCCGGAATGCGCGCCCGTCTTGATGTGGAATTGCGCGCGGTTGGCTTCGACCAGCGCCTTGGTCAGCGACAGGCTGACGCCGGAGCCGTCGGAGGACTGATCGGACGGCGCATGGTTGCGGAACGGCTCCATCGCGGCGGCGACCTCGTTGTCGTTGAGCCCGTGTCCGGTATCGCGGACCCGCAACACCACCTCGCCGAAATCCGACAGCGCGGTGGAGACGATGACCTGGCCGCCGGCATTGGCGAGATGGATCGAATTGCCGATCAGGTTCAGCGCGATCTGGCGCAGCGCGCGGGCGTCGGCGATGACAGGCGGCAGCGCATGCGCCAGCGAGGTCCGGATGATGATGCGTTCGCGGTTGGCCTGCGGCTGCATCACCGCGACGCAGCTCTCCACCAGCTCGTTGAGGTTCTGGTGGGTGAAAGCCAGATCGAGCTTGCCGGTCTCGATCCGCGAGAGATCGAGCAAATCATTGATGATGGCGATGACGCGCTCGCCGGAAGCGCGGATGTCCTTCATGTATTCGACATAACGCTCGTTGCCGAGCGAGCCGAAGCGTTCGCCGATCATCACTTCGGAAAAGCCGATGATGGCGTTGAGCGGGGTGCGGACCTCATGGCTGATCCGCGCCAGCATGTCGGCCTTGGCGTTGGCGGCGCGCTCGGCCAGCCGCCGCGCCTGCTGCAGCTCGCTTTCGTTCTTGCGGGCTTGCGACAGATCGCGAAACACCGCGAAGAAATTCGGGCCGTCGGGCCGGGTCCGCCCCATGGTCATCGACAGCGGGATAATGCCGCCGCCGCGCACGCGGCCCAGCATGTCGCGGCCGTGGTCGAGCAGGCTGGCGACGCCGGCGCCCTTGATGCTCTCCAGGTAATCCTGCACCACGCGCTGGCTTTCCGGCGCGAACAGCTCGGAGAGATTGCGCTGCACCAGATCGGCGCCATCGTAGCCGAACAGGGCTTCGGCGCTGCGATTGCACGAATTGATGTTGCCTTCGCCGTCGAACATCACGATGCCTTCGGCCGTGGTGTCGAGGATGGCGGCGAGCTCCTCGGCATTGGCGTGGCCGACCGGCGAAGGCTCGCTGGCCGGGACCACTTGCGTAATGGCGGCGGCGATCACGGCACCTTCGCCTGCCGCGCCCGCGCAGATCAACGCCAGCGCCGAATCCCCGTCCCACGCTATGGTATAGAGTCGCGCATCGGTCGCCGGCGACGGCGTCCGATCGGATGAGTCTTGCGAATCTTGCGAAGCCTGGCTCGCGGAAATCGTCACCGGCGTGCCGGTATCGGACGTGCTGGAGGCGGTCGAGACGCCGGGTTCGACATAGAGCGCGTCGAGGCCGCCGGCCTC
>CALROE020000381.1:0-4605 GCA_943369715.1 Bradyrhizobium ivorense | reverse complement strand
GAACGAGATCGGGGTCGGCGACAACGTCAAGCTGTTCGGCGGCGGCATGGTCGGCCTGCAATTCGGCGCGGTCATGGAGAATCTCGGTTCGCTGCTCAACGGCGTCGTCAACTACAACACATGGCTGCCCGAACCAGGCATGCAAACCGCGGAGACCAAGGCGTTCTTCGAGGCCTATACGAAACGCGCCGTGGAAGCCAAGGTCGATCCGCTGGGCTACTATCTGGCGCCCTACGGTTACGCCAGCGGTCAGATGATCGAGCAGGCCATCAAGGCCGTGGGGTCACTCGACCAGAAGGCGCTGGCAAAATATCTGCGGGAAAACACCCACAAGACCATCGTCGGGCCGATCACCTTCGCGGCGGACGGCGAGTGGAAGGAAACCGGCGTCGTGCAAGCCCAGTTCCGCGGGATCAAGGACAAGAACATCGAGCAGTTCCGCAGCCCGGGCAAACAGGTGATCCTGTACCCGGCGAAACTGAAATCCGGCGACCTGATCACGCCCTTCGAGGCCGCACGAAAATAGGCCTCGCGGTTTTCTGAAATATGACGACAGCCCGGGATCAGGTAAAATGATCCCGGGCACAGCGACCGGATAACCCGGCGCGAGAACCGGGGAAGCGGCGGCCCAAGGGCGGCCCGAGCGCGGGTCAAGGGGGACCTCACTTGTTTTCAATGGAACTGCTGCTCGATGCGGTGGTGATCGGCGTGCTGCTCGGCTGCTTCTATGCGGCGGTCAGTCTTGGATTGTCCATTTCGTTCGGCCTGCTCGACGTTCCCCACGTCGCGCATCCGGCATTCCTGGTGCTGGCGTCCTACGCCGTGTACTTCCTCAACGAGCATTACGGTGTCGATCCGCTGCTGGCGGGGCTGCTGATCACGCCGCTGTTCTTCGTGTTCGGGCTCGTCGCCTATCGCCTCTACTACGAAACTTTCGAAAGGCGCGGCAGCGACGCCGGCGTGCGCGGCATCGCATTCTTCTTCGGCATCGCCTTCATCATCGAAGTGCTGATCATCATGCAGTTCGGCGTCGACCAGCGTTCGGTCACCGCGGACTATGTCGGCAAGGCCTGGCGAATCGGCGACATGCGAATTCCGTTCCGGCTGGTGGTCGCGTTCGTGGTGGCGGCTGCGCTGACGATCCTGCTGACGCTGTATCTGTCGCGAACCTTCATGGGCCGCGCGATCCGCGCGGTGGCGCAGGACCAGGAGGCGCTGCGGCTGATGGGCGCCAACCCGATCCGGATCAAGCAATGGGCGTTCGGCATCGCCACCGCCGTGCTCGGCATCGCCGGCGCCCTGCTCATCATCGTCGCCCCGGTCGAGCCGACACTCGACCGCGCCTATATCGGGCGGACCTTCTGCGTCGTTGTCATGGCCGGGCTCGGCAGCATGAGCGGCACGCTGGTCGCCGCCATCATCCTCGGCGTCGCCGAAACCATCGTACTCACCCTGTTCGGCGCGTCCTGGGCGCCGGCCATTTCCTTCGCGATGCTGCTCGGCGTGCTCGCCGTGCGGCCGCAAGGCCTGTTCGGCAGGCGGTCATGAAACGCAACGGCATCTATTTCTGGATCGGCGCTGTGCTGTTTCTCGGCGGCGCGCTGCTGATGACGCAGGTCATCAGCAACCAGTATCCCTTCTTCGCCTGCTACGTGATCCTGCAGTTCATCGTGCTCGCGGTGGCCTGGAGCATTCTCGGCGGCTACGCCGGCTACGTGAATTTCGGTACCAGCGCTTTCTTCGGCGTCGGTGTCTACACCGCCGTGTTCCTGTTCAAGGCGACCGGCGCGCCGCTGGCCGTGCAGATCGCCGCGGCGGCGGCGGTCGGCGCCCTGATGGGATTCGCGCTGGGCCTCCTGACCTTGCGGATGCAGGGCATCTTCTTTTCGATCGCAACCATCGCGGCGACGATCATCATCGAGACCGCGATCACGAACTGGCGATATGTCGGCGGCGCGTCCGGCATTCAGCTGCAGCGGCCGGCGGTGATGGCGCCGTTCGACAATTACGTCGAGATGCTGTTCTTCGTCCAGGCGGTGCTGGTGGTGCTGGCGGTGGCAATTTCGCGCTACATCCAGAATTCATGGATCGGCCGCGGCCTGCAGGCACTGAAGGACGACGAACTCGCCGCGGAATGCACGGGGGTGCCGACGCTGCGGCTGAAGCTGATGGCCTGCGTCATCTCCGGGGCGCTGATGTGCGCGGCCGGCGCGCCCGCCGCCATGTATCTGCAGTATGCGGACCCCGCCTCCGCCTTCAACCTCAACTACTCCGTCTCCGCGCTGGCGATGTCGCTGATCGGCGGCACCGCGCATTGGGCGGGCCCTGTCGTCGGCGCCATCCTGCTCGGCGTGACGCAGCAACTGCTGACGGTTACCATCTCGTCGGAAGTCAACGTGCTGGTGCTCGGCGTCATGCTGGTGCTGTTCGTGGTGGCAGCACCGGAAGGCATCATCGGCCTGATTGCCAAGGTTCGAAGCAAACGCAACGAGGGCGAAGGATGATGGCCCCCGACAGCCAAGCCCCCCTGCTGCGGATATCCGCGCTGACAAAACGCTTCGGCGGCTTCACCGCGCTCGACAATGTCAGCGTCGACATCCCTCCGGGACAGCGCTTCGGCCTGATCGGCCCGAACGGCTCGGGCAAGACCACGCTGATCAACTGTATTTCGGGCGCGTTCCGTACCGAGCCCGGCACCGTGACGTTCCGCGACGAAGACATCACGCGGCTGGCGCCGCACATTCGCACCCGTCGCGGCATCGCGCGCAGCTTCCAGATCCCGCGGCCGTTCCGGAGCATGACGGTCGCCGAGAATCTCATGGTCGGGCTCGACTTCGCGGCGGACACCAGCCTCATCGTCTCGGAGGCGCATCGGCGCGAGGCCATGATGTCCATCCTGACGCGAATGGGGCTGGCGTCAAAGGCGAACGTGTCCGCCAACAGACTGAGCCAGGTGGAGTTGCGCAAGATGGAACTTGCGCGTGCGATGGCGACACATCCAAAACTGCTGATTTCCGACGAGGCCATGGCCGGCCTTTCCTCCTCGGAGATCGACGAGGTGCTGGATCTGCTGATGAGCCTTGCCGATCAGGACATCACCATCATCATGATCGAGCACATCATGCAGGCGGTGATGCGGTTTTCCGATCGCGTGATGTGCCTCGAGGCCGGCAGGATCATTGCGATCGGCACCCCGGACGAGGTGATGGCCAACCAGCGCGTGCAGGAGGCCTATCTTGGCACTTAGCCTCGCCATCAAGGATCTCGATGCGGGTTACGGCGCCGTCAAGGCGCTGCGCGGCGTCAGTCTTCATGTCGAGTCCGGCGAGACCGTCGCCTTGCTCGGCACCAACGGCAACGGCAAGAGCACGCTGATGAAGTGCGTCGCCGGCCTGGTCCGGCCGGAACGCGGCAGCATGGTCCTGACGGTCGACGGCACCGCGCACGATCTGACCAAATTGTCGGCCGAGGCCATTGTCGATCTCGGTGTCGCCATGGTGCCCGAGGGACGGCGGCTGTTTCCAAAACTCACGGTGCTGGAAAACCTGATGCTCGGCGCCTTCCGCAAGGCCGCCCGGCAAAACATCGATCGCAACCTGGCGCTCGCCTTCGAGACCTTTCCGGCGCTCAAGGGGCTGCAGAAGCAACTCGCCGGCACCATGTCGGGCGGCCAGCAGCAGATGCTGGCCATCGCCCGCGCGCTGATGTCGTCACCCCGCCTGCTGCTGATCGACGAGCCCTCGGTCGGCCTGTCGCCGCTGCTGGTCGCGCAGACCGTCACCAAGATCGGCGAGCTCAATCAGAATCTCGGCCTGACGGTGCTGATGGCGGAGCAGAATTTCAACCAGACGATCCGGATCGCCGATCGCGGCTACATCATCGTCCATGGCGAGATCGTGGTGTCAGCCGGTTCGGTCGACGAGTTGAAAGGCAACGACATCGTCAAGCGGCTCTATCTCGGCGGGATCGTATGATGGCGGACGCCATCGATGCATCGGATCTTGGCTGAAGACTATTCCCCCTTGAGGCCCGCGGCGCGGATCACCTCGGTCCATTTGCGCGTCTCGTCGTCGACGAATTTTCCGAACTCGGCGGCGCTGCCGCCACGGGCTTCCAGTCCCTGCACCAGCAGCTTCTGTTTCACCTCGGGATCGGCCAGCGCGCGAAAGGCTTCGTCCTGCCGCGCGGCCGGGCGCCACAAGAAAGTTCGATAAAGTGGGTCTGGATCGCAATCGCGCAAGGTGCACAAACCGGCGACAATTGTTTCGGCCGCTGTGGGCTATTTCACACAGGTCCGGGATCCTGATGCGCTAGCTTTGCCGCGTTTCGCAACGTTCGTCGCGTGGCGAAAGCACTGTCGTTCACAGACCGATCATTCCAGACGCGCATACGGAGTGACCCATGGCGATAGATTCAGCCTTTTATTACAAACTGTTTCCCAAGGATGTGAACCTGTTCAGGACGCTGGACGTCAATCCGCCGGATAACATCTGCCATCTGGCCCTAGCCGAAAATCGCTCCGGTCAGCTGTGGCGGATCGCTCCGGCCGGCGATGGGTTTTTCACGCTTTCCAGCCAATTCCGCGGCCCCGACAAATGTGCCGAC
>CALROE020000380.1:0-4606 GCA_943369715.1 Bradyrhizobium ivorense | reverse complement strand
TTCGGAAACAGCCTGCACGTCTCCGGCCGCGACAGTGTCGCGCTGGAGGCCACCATCGCGCCGTACCGCGACCGCGAAGGGTTGCGCTGGCAGCACAGCGAGCCGTCGCTGGAAGACGTTTTCATCGAACTGATGACCCGCTCGACGGATAATTTCCAGTGAGCGTCGCATCAGACCATCGCCGCGACGCCAAGGATCCGCCATTCGGCTTCTGGCGGCGCAGCTACGCCATGGTGGTCAAGGAATTCATCCAGCTCCGGCGCGACCGCGTCTCGTTCGCGATGATCGTGATGATCCCGGTCATGCAGCTGTTGCTGTTCGGCTTTGCCATCAACACCACGCCGCGCAACCTGCCGACCGCGGTGCTGCTGCAGGAGGACAGCGACCTCGCGCGCTCGATCCTCAAGGCGATGGAGAATACCGCCTATTTCCGCTTCACCCGCGAAGTGCACACCGTCCAGGAATTCGACGATCTCCTGCTGTCCGGCAAGGTGCTGTTCGGCGTGGAAATTCCGCGCGGTTTTGAACGCGCGGTGCGGCGCGGCGACCGTCCGGCGCTATTGGTCGCCGCCGACGCCACCGATCCGGTCGCGGCAGGCTCGGCGATGTCGGCGCTCGGCACCGTGGTGCAGACGGCGCTGCAGCACGACCTGCACATCGGCGATCCCTCACTGCCGCCGTTCGAGATCCGCACCCACGCCCGTTACAACCCGGCGGCGTCGTCGCGGCTGAACATCGTGCCCGGCCTGGTCGGCACCATCCTGACCATGACCATGCTGATCTTCACGGCACTTTCGGTGACGCGCGAGATCGAGCGCGGCACCATGGAGAGCCTGCTGTCGATGCCGATCACGCCGGTCGAGGTGATGCTCGGCAAGATCCTGCCCTATGTGCTGGTCGGCTTCATCCAGGCCATCCTGATCATCGGCATCGGCGTCTTGCTGTTCGGGGTGCCGGTCTACGGCAGCCTGATCCTGCTGGCACTGCTCTCGACGCTGTTCATCACCACCAACCTGGCGATCGGCTACACCTTCTCGACCATCGCGCAGAACCAGCTGCAGGCGATGCAGATGTCGATCATGTTCTTCCTGCCGAGCATCCTGTTGTCCGGCTTCATGTTTCCGTTCGCGGGCATGCCGGTCTGGGCGCAATATATCGGCGAGGGCCTGCCGCTGACGCACTATTTACGGATCGTCCGCGCCATCATGCTGAAGGGCGCGACGCTGCCGAACCTGCAATATGATGCGGTCGCCCTGCTGGCCCTGATGCTGCTGGCCATGGCGATCGCGGTGATGCGCTTCCGTCGCACGCTGGATTGAGGTTATTGTCATTCCGGGGCGGGAGCGAAGCGAGCGAACCACAGATGCGCAATTGCGCATCGGGGAATCTCGAGATTCCCCCGATGTGCACTTGCACATCGTAGGTCTGGTTCTTCGGACCATCCCGGAATGACCGGGAAAGAACGATGCTGGGGTTATGGCGGCGGGACAAGGACGGCGAAGGGCAGTCGACGGTGTCGGCTGATTTTGCGCGCGAACTGACCCGCGAAATCCTGCGAACCGAACGGCTGCGGGTCAAGGCGATTCTGGCGACTCTCGCGGTGCTGCTGACGGCCTTGCTGGTGGCCTATGCGATCTGGCCGCAGGCCATCGATCGGATCTGGCACGGTCATCTCCCGATCCTGCCGCTGGCCGCGATCTTTATCCCGTTCGTGCTGTTCGAACTGTCGGTGCTGCGGGTGCTCAAGGCGAGGCTGGAGCAGGGCGGCGACGTGCCCTATGCGCGCCGCTATCTCGGCGTTCTCATCGAAACCAGCCTGCCCACCGTGGCGCTGTATCTGCAGATGAAGGCGATGGGGCCGGCGCAGGCGCTGGCCTTCGTGGTGCCGCTGGCCTATTTCATTTTCATCATTCTTTCGACGCTGCGGCTGGATTTCTGGCTTTCCACCTTCACCGGTTTCGTCGCGGCGGCCGAGTTATTCGCGATGGCGATGTTGTACCGGCCGGAGCAATTCGCCGCCGAGCCGGCGCCGGACTTCGCCTTCCATCTCGTCCGCTGCATCATCATCCTGGTTTGCGGCGTGCTGGCTGGCGCGGTGGGGATGCAGCTGCGCCGCCAGTTCGAGGCCAGCATCATGGCCGCGACCGCGCGCGACCGCATCACCAATCTGTTCGGCCAGCACGTCTCGCCGCAGGTGGTCGAGCGGCTGATGGCGGAGGGCAAGGGCACCGACAGCGAAATCCGCCGGGTCGCGGTGATGTTCGTCGACTTCCGCAGCTTTACCGCCGGCGCCAGCACCCGGACGCCGCGCGAAGTGGTCGAACGCCTCGATGGAGCGTTCGCAACGCTGGTCGAGATTCTGGATCGCCACGGCGGCATCGTGAACAAGTTCCTCGGTGACGGATTTCTGGCGCTGTTCGGCGCGCCGCTCGATGCGCCTCACCCGGCGCGCCACGCGGTTGCGGCGGCCCGCGAAATGCTGGATGCCAACGAACGCGCCAACCGGGAAGCCAGCTGGCCGCTGCGCATCGGCATCGGCATTCACGTCGGTGACGTCGTCGCCGGCAATATCGGCTCGGCGCGGCGCAAGGAGTACACCGTGATCGGCGACACCGTGAATTTCGCCGCCCGGCTGGAAGCGCTCAACAAGGAATTCAATTCCCAGTTCCTGATCTCAGCTGCTGTTCACGAGGCGCTGGGTCAGGACCACGGCGATGCCAAATCGCTCGGCGAGGTCGCGATCCGGGGTTACGACCGGCCGATGACGGTGTGGCAGTTGGGATGAGTGGGGCACTGTCTAATACTCGTCATGCCCGGGCTTGACCCGGGCATCCACGCCTTAGGGGCTCCGAAAAGAAAGACGTGGATGGCCGGGTCAAGCCCGGCCATGACAAAGAAGTGCACCCCTACACCTGCTTCGCCGCCAGATTCTCCACCTTCACCCCGTCACGCTGCTCGATGATCTCGGCGATCCACTGCCGGTGGCATTCGCGGTGATCGCGCTCGTAGCAGAGGATGCAGACCGGGCCGGCCTGCCTGACCAGCGCGGACAACTCGTCGAGTTCTTCCCGCGCCTGCGGCGTCTTCAGGTGTTTGGCGTAGATCTTGTGCAGCGCGCCGAACTGGCCGTTGCGCGCGGCCTCGCGGCCGTCCTTCGGGGTGCCGAGCCCGCGCAGATGCAGGTAGGAAATGCCGCGCGCGTCGAGCCCGGCCGCCAGCTGGTTCTTGGAAAAGCCCGGACGGCGCGACGCCGCCACCGCGCGCACGTCCACCAGCAGCTTGACGCCGGCCTGGTCGAGTTCGTCGAGCACGGCCTTGGATGGCGTCTGCTCGTAGCCGATGGTGAAGAGTTTTGTCGTTTTGCGTGCCATTATCTGCGCTCGTCGTCGGATGTCATCGTCGCCAAGGCTACGTCAGCGCGGGGTGGATTGCCATAACCGGCGAGCTTATGCCGTGGTCGCCGGCCTCGACATCCGTTGCCGCCGGAGGCGGCATGTCGCATACTCGACCCGAGAAAAGAGCCACTGGATGGCCGCATCTTCGGGGGAAGCAGGATGACTGGATTTGGCCGCTCGCTGGCATGGATCGCCACGGCACTCGTGTTCGGTATCACCACGGCGCAGGCGCAAACCTATCCCGACCGGACCGTCAAGATCATCGTCCCGATCGGGCCCGGCGGCAGCTACGATCTGGTCGGGCGGCTTGTCGCCGACGTGCTGGCCAAGCGCACCGGCCAGAGTTTCGTGGTCGAGAACAAGCCCGGCGCCGGCACCGTCGTCGGCACGCAAGCGGCGGCGACCAGCGATCCCGACGGCTATACGCTGGTGGTCGGCGGACTTTCCAACATGGCGTTCAATTCGGCGCTGTATTCGAAGCTGGCCTACGACCCCCAGAAGGATTTTGTCCCCGTCGCGCTGATCTACAAGTTCGGCTACGTGATGGTCGGCCGCAAGGATCTGCCGCAGGCGGGCCTGAAGGATATCATCGCGGCGGCGAAAGCCAGCCCGGGCTCGATCACGGTCGCGACCGCGGGCGTCGGCACCGGCCAGCATCTGGTGGCGGCGGCGTTCATGAAGGCCGCCGGAATCAAGCTGCAGGAGGTGCCCTACAAGGGCTCGCCGCCGGCCTTCACCGACCTGCTCGCCGGCCGCATCGATCTGTTCTTCGACTCCGCCGCGGCGGGCCTGCCTTACGTCAAGTCGGGGCAGGCGAGGGGCATCGCCGTGCTGGCCTCGAAGCGCAGCGCGCTGGCGCCGGACGTGCCGACCATGTCGGAGGCGGGCGTGCCCGGCCTTGACGTCGATTCCTGGCTCGGCATCTTCGCGCCCGCCAAAACCCCGCCGGCGGTGATCGCCAAACTGCGGGCGGACATCCGCGCCTCGCTGCCCGACCTGAAGGAGCGTTTTGAAAAGAGCGGCGGCGAAGTCTGGGATCTGCCGGACGACAAGATCAACGGTTTCGTCGCGTCCGAATACGAAAATTGGACAAAGCTGATCCGCGAGGCGGGCATCAAGCTGGATTGAGGTGGTTGCATTCGTCGTCATTGCGAGCGTAGCGAAGCAATCCATTCTTTCTTTGCTCGGCAAGATGGATTTCTTCGCTGCGC
>CALROE020000379.1:0-4609 GCA_943369715.1 Bradyrhizobium ivorense | reverse complement strand
AAAGCCGAGCTGCTTCAGCGTATCGCCCATGGTGTGAGCGTCGTTGACCGCCTTCTGCAGTTTGGGGACGTTCCGGTAGTCGTTGTTGCCGACGACCAGCGCGACGCGCTTTTCCGCCTGCGCAGGGGCGGCAAGCGCCACCAGGGCTGCGGCAACACCGGTGATTGCCAAACATCTGGAAAGCCAACGCATGCTTGAGTTCCCTGCCCGCACGACTCATCCACGGCCCGTGCCAGCCATCCTGTGCCGTAGTCGGCACACCCGCGCGACCGGTTCAATCCCGCGCCGCGCGACCGGACGCCCGCGCAGAGTCGAAGTGGATGAACGGCCAGTCGGCGCACGCTTGAAGGCGAATTCTCCCACGTCACCCGCTCCTATGCCGGCAAGGGCGTAGTCCGCTGCGTATGGTGATTCGACCGGTATTCCTTCAAAAACATTAAGCTTTTTCGGCCCTTCCCGCAGCTGCTCCATTGACTTTGGGCAATTCGGCCCTATGTTCCGGACTGACGCGGCCCGGTATCGAAACGCGATACCTCGAGTAAGCCGCCTGTCTGCGTATCCGATAATCCCGAGCAAATTTGCGTGCCGTTCCGGGGTTGGGCGCGACAGTCTTTTTCCGAGATTCCAAGCGGCGGTTTCGACCAGAGGCTCAATGTCTTTTACCCATCTCGGCTTGTCCGACAAGGTGCTCGCCGCCGTCGCGGCCACCGGTTACACGACCCCTACCCCCATTCAGGAACAGGCGATTCCCCATGTTCTGGCCCGCCGGGACGTTCTCGGCATCGCCCAGACCGGCACCGGCAAGACCGCTGCCTTCGTCCTTCCTATGCTCACCATGCTGGAAAAGGGCCGCGCCAGGGCCCGAATGCCCCGCACCCTGATCCTCGAACCGACCCGCGAGCTCGCCGCCCAGGTCAAGGAACAGTTCGATAAATACGGCGTCGGCCAGAAGCTCAACGTCGCCCTCCTGATCGGCGGCGTCTCCTTCGGCGACCAGGACACCAAGCTGACGCGCGGCGTCGACGTCCTGATCGCAACCCCCGGCCGGCTGCTCGACCACACCGAGCGCGGCGGCCTGCTGCTCACCGGCGTTGAACTGCTCGTCATCGACGAAGCCGACCGCATGCTGGACATGGGCTTCATCCCCGACATCGAACGGATCTGCAAGATGATCCCGTTCACCCGGCAGACGCTGTTCTTCACCGCGACGATGCCGCCGGAAATCCGCCGCATCACCGAAACCTTCCTGCACAATCCCGAGAAGATCGAGGTTTCCAGGCCCGCGACCACCGCCGTCGGTGTGTCCCAGTTCCAGGTCACGGTCGGCCGCGAGCCGCATGACAAGCGCGACATCCTGCGCCGCCTGCTGCGCGACGCCAAGGATTTGCAGAACGCGATTATCTTCTGCAATCGCAAGCGCGAAGTGGCGTTGCTTTACAAATCACTGGAGAAGCACGGCTTCAGCGTCGGCGCCCTGCATGGCGACATGGAGCAGTCGGCCCGCACCGCCGCCCTCAACCAGTTCCGCAACGGTGAAATTCCGCTGCTGGTCGCCTCCGACGTCGCCGCCCGCGGCCTCGATATTCCCGCCGTCAGCCACGTCTTCAACTTCGACGTTCCGCATCATGCCGACGATTACGTCCACCGCATCGGCCGCACCGGCCGTGCCGGCCGCGCCGGCACCGCGATCTCCCTGGTCACGTCGCTCGATCAGAAATCCATGGCCGCGATCGAAAAGCTGATCGGACAAAGCATCCCCTACATCGAGGGGATCGCGGCTGCCGAGCCGGTCGAAGGCGCGGCAACGACGGACGGCGAAACCGAACGCCCGCGCCAGTCGCGCGGGCGCCACGGTGCAAGAGAAGGTTCACGTGAAGGTTCACGTGAAGGTTCGCGCGGAGGTTCAAGGCAAGCGTCGCGCGAAAGCCCCCGTGACGGTGCACAGGAGCCCCGCAAGCCGAGACGCGAACGCGAACCCCGGCGCGGTGGCGGTGACCGTAGCGCCGAGCCGAAGCCCCAGGCACCCGTGGCCGAATTCACGCCGCCAACGGCGCCGCCGCCCTCGCGCACGCCATCGATCGGGCGGGCCGAAGCACCGAAAAACAAGCACGAATCCGCGTCCGAGCCCGCCGATCACTCGCATCTTCCGGCGTTCCTGCTGCGGCCGGTCCGGGCCAGGGTCTGAAGTCAGGTTAAGACCCGATGAACCTTGGCCGGAGACCGGTACGGAGCCCGTTTACCGGTCCTTCATGATCCTCCCTTAACTTTGCGGCGATAATTTTAGTTATTGCCGCCGGAAAGTGGGCATTGCAGCCCGCTATATTGGGGACGTGATCCGTGATCAAGGTGCTCGACGAACACGAACGTACGATGGCCTTCGCCGAAGTCGCCCTTGGCCAAATCAAGTCGCTCCGACAAACCGCCGTGCCCCGCAATTATGAGATCTGGTACGTCTACGCCACCGGATACAATTCACCGCTCAACAAGATCATCAACGAAACGCTGGCGCGCCACGGCAAGTTGACCGAAGCCGACCTCGAGCAAATCTACGAGACCTACCTTTCCCAGATCAAGACCACCGACCGCATCGACAAGGTCGGGGCGCGCGTGATCGGCGAAATCGACGACGTGATGACCCTGATCTCCGACGCCCTCGGGATGTCCGCGAGCTACGACGACAGTCTGTCCGGCGCGACCCAAAAGCTCTCGGTCGCGGGCGACCGCGACCAGATCAAGGCGATCGTCGAAGGGCTGGTGAAATCCACCCGCGACATGCGCGACACCAACAAGGCGCTGGAAGACCGGCTGTCGCTGTCGAAAAACGAAATCAGCAACCTGCAGCAGAGCCTCGAGGCGATCAGGGCGGAAAGCCTGACCGACCCCCTCACCGGGCTCGGCAACCGCAAATATTTCGACCGCTCGATTGATGCGGCGGTGCAGAATGCGCTGGCCAGCGGCGATCCGCTGTCGCTGCTGATGTTCGACATCGACCACTTCAAATCGTTCAACGATTCCTATGGCCATCTCACCGGCGACCAGGTGCTGCGACTGGTCGGCATGTCCCTGAAACAGACCATCAAGGGCCAGGACATCACCGCCCGCTACGGCGGCGAGGAGTTCGCGGTCGTGCTGCCCAACACCGCGCTGCGCCAGGCGCTGACGGTCGCCGACCACATCCGCCGCGCCGTGATGGCGAAGGAACTGAAGAAGAAATCCACCGGCGAGATTTTGGGACGGGTCACCATCTCGGTCGGCGTTTCCATGCTGAAGCCGAGCGACGATACGGATTCGCTGATCGAACGCGCCGACGGCTGCCTCTACGCCGCCAAGCGCAACGGCCGCAACCGCGTGATCTGCGAAGTCGATCCGGAATACGCCGCCGAGTCCCACAGCCAGGTGGCGTGAGGTGCTATTCGATCGCGTCCGCCAACAACGGCCTCATGGTGAGGAGCGCTCTTGCGCGTCTCGAACCATGGGGCTGCGACCGGTGCCCGCCGCCATCCTTCGAGACGCATCGCCGTCGGCGATGCTCCTCAGGATGAGGACCTTTTCTTCTTCGCCGGCTTTTTCTATTTGACCGCGGCCTTCGCTTTGGCTGCAACCTTCTTCACCACCTTCTTCGCCTTCGGCCGCTTGCGCAGCGCCGCGCGCCGGGCTGCGGCCAATGCCGCCCCCGCCCAAACGCTCAGTTCCTCGGAATCGTCGAACAGCCGCGCCGGCAACTGCCAGTACGAATTGACGACAACGGTCTTCGCCCGCGTCTGATACGAAAACGGCGCCGACCCTTCCGCCTCGAATTGCGGAATGGTCTGCTCGTCGGCGCGGAAGAACAGACCGGCGCGCAGCGCCAGCGCGAAGTTGGTGCCATCGGCGGAAATGCCGAAGCCCGAAAACATCGGGCGGATCGTCACCGGGCCGAAGTCGGAAAACAGATCAATCAGAAAATCGCGGTCCATCTTTCCACCGTCGCCCCGGCAAACGCCGGGGCCCATACGCCGCGGCTTCTCGTGATGGCAGTGTAGTAGAGACCTTCGACCAAAACCAACAACGGTGGTTATGGGTCCCGGCTCAGAGGCCGGGACGAAGGATGACAGGGCTTGCGCCTGTATCAGCCATCCACCTTCGCGGCCGTCAGCTGCACCGATTCACCACAGCCGCAGGCGCCGGTCTGGTTCGGGTTGTTGAAGATGAACTGCGCCGACATCTTATCGGCCTTGTAGTCCATCTCGGTGCCGAGCAGGAACAGCACCGCCTTGGGATCTATCAGGATCTTGACACCCTTGTCCTCGACGACTTCGTCGGTGGGCCTGACTTCGTGGGCGTATTCGACCGTGTAGGATTGCCCGGCGCAGCCGCCATTCTTGATTCCAACGCGAAGCCCGACGATCTCGGAATCGGCGCGCCTGGTCAGTTCGGTAATCCGAAGGGCGGCGGCCTCGGTCAATTTCATGACCTGCGGACGGGGGCGCGGCTTCGGCTTGGCTGCCGGTGTTGGTGAAGCGGGTGTCATACTGGTCATGTGGTCATTCCTGGCCGCCAATCAATGTCGGCGATCGTCGCTTGAAAAGTTAAGCCCAACTCCACCTACGCTTCACCACATATTGAGGAC
>CALROE020000378.1:0-4616 GCA_943369715.1 Bradyrhizobium ivorense | reverse complement strand
CCGGCGACCGCCGAGATTTTCGGGTAACTCAGCCTGATGGTCGCGAGCGTGCGGGGATCGTCCGGACGGTAGCGATGCAGCCTGACGCCGCGCGCCGGCACACCGCCCGCCGCCAGCGTCGCCCGAATTTCCTGGGCGGTCGACGCCGCGGCCCGGGCGTTCGGGGTGTCGACCGGCACATCCACCACGATCGCACCGGTGCCTTCGCGAACCCAGGTCCGCGCCAATCCCATGACGTCGGCGCGCTGCGGGGCGGACAGGCCGCCGCGTCCCTGCCCGACGAAGACGACGATCGAGGTGTCGGCTTCCTGAATCGCAATCGGATGGTTCTGCCGGTAGTCGTAGGGCACACTCGCCGTCGTCACGACTTCCGCGCCGGTATAGGTGCAGGCTCCCAGCGCGGCCGACAGGCCGGCCAGCGCGCCCAACAGGCGCAGGGTGCGAAGGCGATCGCGCGGTGTTCTGTTCGTCATCGTTTTGTCCTCGTCCCGCAACCGCCGGGCACCGCGTCAGTCAATGATGAAGCCAAAATTGCTCGGGGAGCCGCCGACCGCTTCGGCGCGGCCGGCGACGCCGTAAATCCGGTTGATCTGGGCCAGCAAGGTCGATTGGGAGTCCGACGCCGGAGCAAATCCGTCGTCAGGACGTGACAGCTCTTTCTGCGCGACCGCCCGGACGACATAGGGCGTCACCAGGACCATCAGTTCGGTCTGGTTGTTGATGAAATCCTGGCTCCGGAACAGCGCGCCGAGGACGGGCAAGGAGTCGAGGCCGGGAATTCCGTTGACCGCCTGCTTGGTCTTTTCCTGGATCAGGCCGGCCATCGCGATCGAGCCGCCGGAGGGTATCTCGAGCGTGGTTTCGGCACGGCGGGTCTTGATGGAGGGAATCGTCGTTCCACCGGCACCGCCGGTCAAGGCGTTCTCGGTCGAGACTTCCGACACTTCGGTCATCACCCGCAGGCTGATCCGCCCCTCGCTCAGCACCACCGGCGTGAAGTTGAGCGAGATGCCGAATTTCTTGTAGCTGACCGTCTGGACGCATTGTCCGATACCGCCCCCCGCTATCGGCTGGCAGGTCACGCCGGTCGGAATGGGAAATTCGCCGCCCGAGATGAATGTCGCGGACTCGCCGGAGATCGCCGTCAGATTGGGTTCGGCGAGAGTCCGCACGACGCCGGCGCTCTCCATCGCGCGAAGCGTCGCCTGGACCGATGGGCTCGAGCCGAACGCCGCGGCAAGCCCATTGCCGGGAACGAGCGGTCCACTGTTGGCGGTGAACGGGTTGGTATTGTTGAATTGCACGACCGTGGTGCCGGAGTTCATGCTGGCGCTGAGATCGACGCCCATCTGTTTGACGATGTCCCGCCGCACTTCCGCGACCGTGACCTTCAGCATCACCTGATCGCGGCCCTTGACGACGATCGAATTGACGACCTTGTCGGGACCGCCGACCAGCCGCGCCGCGAGATCGCCCGCCTGCTGCGCCTCGATCGGAGTCGATACCGTGCCGGTCAGCATGACGCCGTCGCCGACGCCCTCGATCTGGATTCCCGGCGTATGCCGCAGCGCGGCCCGCACGCCGTTGAGATCGCGCTTGACCGCGATGTCATAGGCCGCGACCTGCTGGCCCGCGGCATCGAAGAACACGACGTTGGTCTGGCCGACCGCGGCACCAATGATGTAGGCGCGCTGCGCCGAGCGCACTACCGCGTTCGCAATCTTGGGGTCGGCGACCAGCACATCCTTGACCTCGCGCGGCAAGTCGATGATCACGGATTTTCCGATGCCGAGCGCCAGGAAACGTTGCTTGGTCGATGCGATGGTGGCGACCGGCGACACCATCGGCGCCTGTTCGCCAACCGGCGCCAGCACCGCCTCGTCGGCGGCAAACGCAGGCGTCGAAACCGGATTGAGCGTCAGCATGGCGACGGCCGAAAACGAAAGCGCGCCGGCCATCAATGTCCGCATCGCCGGCTGATTTCTGCTGTATTTCATATTGAGCGTCCTTCGGTCACTTCTGTGTCGTCGTCGCGCTTAGGATGCCGTAGCGAACCACATTGATGCCTGCGCCCTTCTTCAGAGCGGCAGAATCCTCGGAGATGTTCTCGA
Source organism: Bradyrhizobium ivorense (assembly GCA_943369715.1). Classification (GTDB taxonomy): domain Bacteria; phylum Pseudomonadota; class Alphaproteobacteria; order Rhizobiales; family Xanthobacteraceae; genus Bradyrhizobium; species Bradyrhizobium ivorense_A. The sequence continues at coordinate 2,505 of CALROE020000378.1, read as the reverse complement.
CCACGTTGAGGTCGGCGATGCTGCGCAACGCCAGAGCCAGCGTGCCGGTCTGACGCGAGCGCGCCAGCGTCTCGGCCTGCTCGGGCTTCAGCTCGAGCGTGACGGTCTTGCCGATCACGGCGTTCTGGCCGTCCTTTTCCTTCGGCGCCTGATCGATCGCGAGCACGCGAATATTGGTCAGGATGATTTCAGAGTTGACGACGTCGGCGCCGTTCTTGTCGGCGCCCTTCTCACGCTTGGACAGGATCACGTCGACGCGGTCGTTCGGCAGGATGAAGCCGCCGGCGCCGGACTCCGGCGAAATCTCGGTAGAAATGGCGCGCATGCCGGTGGGCAGGATCGCCGCCATGAAACCGGATCCGTCGGCCCTGACCAGCTTCTGCTCCCGGATCGGTTCGCCGGCGATGAAGGGCGCGCGCGCGATCGAGCCCGCCACCTGCGTGGTGGCCTCAGGACGTTCGCCACGGCGAATGAAGCCGTTGCCGGTCGAGGAGGCCGGCCATGTCTGCCATTGCAGGTCGCCGGGCTTGAGCGATTGGCCGAGACCGATGTCGGCTCCGGCGACGAGAACCTCGATCGTCGGCATCTGGGCCGCCGGTTCGGCCGCAACGGTTTTTTTGTCAGTCCCGCTCGCGAGGTAGGCGGCAATGCCACCGGCACCAAGAGCGATTGTCAGGACCACAATGCGAGCGGTATTCATACGCTTTACGATCTACTTTTTACGCTGGACGACTGAACTGCAGCGGGATGACGACGTCTCCTCCAGCCATGACTAGGCAGTAAAGGTATAAGGGAACTTGAGGGTTCAAGGAGTTTGCCGAAAGACCGCGGGGATTTGTCCGCATGGTGAACGGAGCGTTCATGGTGAAGAAGACGTTACCCTTCACGCGAGTCCGTAAAACCATGGAGATCTGCGCGCGCTTGCGCGTGGCGGGTTCCGCGATAATTCGCGGGCATCGGATGCGAAGGCGCTGACCCCGCCATGCGCACCGATCGGCGGAACTCTTCGATCGGCGCCGCCGGCGCAAGCCGCCTGACCGGCTATTAGAAAGCATCAACGGCAAGAAAACCGGCGGCGCACTGAATTTCAGTGGCCGCCGGCATCAGGTTACGACGCCGCCCGGGAAGGCGGACGCGCTGTTACTTCAGCGAAGAATTGATGTCGGTGAACTTGGTGTTCAGGTTGGTGCCGAGGCCGTTGACCACGGCGATGATCGCCAGCGAAATGCCGGCTGCGATCAGGCCATACTCGATGGCCGTAGCACCGGACTCGTCATTCAGAAATTTCAAAATAGAACGCTTCATGTGATGCTTTCTCTCTCGCTATGGGGTTCTGCTCCACCAGTTCCCTCAAAGGAACCCTACTGCGACAATTTCTAATCTTGCATGAAGCGAATTGGTGCAAATTCCTCGAATACTGCACGCAAGTTGCGTATAAAATTGTCACGATTGCCTTCCAGGCCCGGATCGATCATCCCGGGAATATCGTGATCCTGGAACCGCCTGGCGGCCAGTTGAGGCAATATTAAAGCCGTGGCCCGGGGCGGGCGATATTGACATCGCGGTTCGAAAATTGGCGTAATCGATTAACTTTGCTTCCGATTTTGTATTGAAGGTGATTCATGCTTCGCCGCGCCTTGATTGCCCTTGTTGCCGTCGCTCCGGCAGCCCTGCCCGCAACCTCCCTGGCCTACGATATCAAGCCGAAGACACCGGAGACCGCATTCTCCAAGAAAACGCGCCCGGATATTCTGGGTATCTCCGCGGACTCCTCGGCGGCATCCGCACGGACGATCCTCGAATCGTCGTTCAAGGGGCGCGGCAAGGCGGATATTCAGGAGCAGAAATTCGGGGGGAGCGCCCTCAGCTATACCGCCGCGATGGTCTTCACCCTCCCCTCCGACCCGAACCAGACCAGCGAAGTGCTTTCCTCGAGCTTCACCGCGCCCGCCAGCGCCAACCTCGCTTATTTCGTCGACCGAAACCTGACATTTGCGCTGCACCAGCAGCCTTCCAAGGCCGAGCTGGTCAAGCAGGTCATGGACAAATACGGCGCCCCGACCATCGTCGGCAACCAGCACCTCTATTATTTCTATCGCGCGGGTTCGATCATGTCCGTCGGCGCGAAATACAAGGAAGCAACGGCGCTGGAGGCGGTCGACCGGCCGCTCGACCCGAAAACCGCGCTCAAGCTGAATGACAGCAATGGCCGCGGCAGCTGCGTGGCGGTGGTGAAGCGTTCGCTGGCCAGGGAAAGGAACCTGGCCGCCATGCTGGGCGAGGCCAAGGGCGCCAACTGCGACGGCGCGCTGAGCGTGGAGCTGACGCCGGGCGCCACGCCGGACCGGGTCGGCAAGGCGCAGTTCACGCTGATGGATTTCAAGCGCATCATTTCGGCGACCGCGATCGACGGCGACGCCATCGCAGCCGAACAGAACGAACGCAATCCGTTGCCGAAGGCCAGCGCGCCGAAACTGTAACCGGATCTTTGTAGATCTTGTAGCC
>CALROE020000377.1:0-4618 GCA_943369715.1 Bradyrhizobium ivorense | reverse complement strand
CAGGCTCTCGATCCGCGGCTCCGGCCTGTCGCGCAATTTCCATCTGCGCGGCGTCCAGCTCTACATGGACGGAATCCCGATCAACACCGCCGACGGCTATGGCGACTTCCAGGAAATCGAGCCCGCCGCCTACAAATATGTCGCGGTCTACAAGGGAGCCAACGGCCTGCAATTCGGCGCCAACTCGCTGGGCGGCGCCATCAACTTCGTCACGCCGACCGGGCGCGATCCCTTCCCGAACGGCGTATCGGCCGATATGGGCGCATTCGGGTTCAAGCGGCTGCAAGCCAATGCCGGCGGCGCCAACGGTCCCTGGGACGGCTTCGTCACCGCCTCGACGCAGGCTGCAGACGGCTTCAGGAATCACAGCAACGGGCATGCCACGCGCCTCAGCGGCAATGTCGGCTATCAGTTCTCGCCTGACGTCGAGACCCGATTCTACCTGAACGCCAACGAGGTGCGGCAGCGCATTCCGGGCGGTGTCACCAGGACCTCGGCGCTCACCTCGCCGGAGACCGCGGCGGCCGGGAACGTCCTCAACGACTGGCAGCGCAACCTCGACACCGTCCGCATCGCCAACAAGACCACGATCCGTTTCGACAATACCATCGTCGATGTCGGCGCGTTCGCCGTCGACCGGCATCTGATGCATCCGATCTTCCAGTGGCTGGATTACCGGTACAAGGACTATGGCGGCTTCGCCAAGGTCACCGACGATCGGGTCATCGGCGGATTCCGCAACCGGTTCGTTGCCGGCATCAACGTCCTCAACGGCACCAACAACGCCCGGCAATTCGTCAACACCGGCGGATTCAAGGGAACGCCGACCTCCTCGCTGGTGCAGAAGCCGGAAAACTATACGTTCTATGCGGAAAACTCGTTCTATTTCCTGCCGCAAGTCGCGTTCGTGGCGGGCACGCAGTATCTCTTTGCCGTGCGCGACCAACGCGTCAACTTTTCCACCAATGGCGATGTCAACGGCCGCAGTACATTCAGCGTGTGGAGCCCGAAGGCGGGACTGCTGTGGAACGTCGACCCGACATGGCAGGTATTCGGCAACATCTCGCGCAGCGCGGAAGTACCGAGTTTCGGCGAGAGCGTCAGCCCGAACTTCCTCAATCCAACCCTGCCGACCATTCCGTTCTTCCTGATCAAGCCGCAGATCGCGACGACCTACGAACTTGGAACGCGCGGCAATCGTCCGGACTTCCGTTGGGAACTGGTGGGCTACCGCGCCAACATCCGCGATGAGCTGCAGTGCCAGTACAGCTCATTCGGAAACTGCAACGTCACCAATCTCGACCGCACCATTCATCAGGGCATCGAGGCTGGCGCAGGCGCCGCGATCTTCAGGAACATTTTTGAGCACGGACCCGCCCCCGACAAGATCTGGTTGAATCTCGCCTATACGTTCAACGATTTCCGCTTCGACAATGACCGCACCTTCGGCAACAACCAGCTGCCGGGCGCGCCGCGCCACTATTTGCGGGCGGAAATGCTCTACAAGCATCCGACCGGCTTCTATATCGGGCCCAATCTGGAATGGGTGCCGGAGTCGTATTTCGTCGACAGCGCCAACACGCTGAAGACCGAGCCCTATGCGATCTGGGGCCTCAAGGCCGGCGTCGACAACGGAGGAACCTACTCGTTCTACGCGGAGGCAAGAAACATCGGCAACAAGGCCTATATCGCCTCCGCCAGCATCATCGACCGGGCCAATGCGGGGTTGCCGCTGTTCGAACCCGGCAGCGGCCGCGCCGTGTATGTCGGCGCCAAGGCGAAGTGGTGATGGACCTCAATCCCGGCGCGCAGCGTCGTCCCTCTTCGGGGGAAACGGCATGCTGAAATTTCTGGCACGATGTCTGGTGCTGGCGTCGATCGTTTTCGGCGGACCGGCGTGGGCGGATGCATCCGAGCAGGCGAGGATATCGGCCGTCCTGCACGGCATGTTCGACAGACCGGAGGCCCGCCTGAACGTCGCGCCGGTGGTCGTGTCCGGCGATCACGCCATCGCGGACTGGGCGCAGGGCGAGATGGGCGGGCGGGCCTTGCTGCGAAAGAGGCAGCAGGCCTGGGTCGTGATCCTGTGTGCCGGGGACGGCATCAAGACACGGGATGCCCTGACCAAGGCCGGCGTTCCCGCGGCCGACGCCGGAAGGCTCGAGCAGGATCTCGCGGCGGCCGAAGCCCGGCTCCCGCCGAAGGATGTTGCGATGTTCTCGCGCTTCGAGGGCCTTGTCATGATGGATGAGCCCGGCAAGGCCCATCGCTGAAACGAATTCCCGGATGAGCGCCGCGGTTATCAGAACCGGCCGGCCAGGGTCAGGCGAACCGCCAGCGGCTCGGCCGGATGGACCTGCCGGTCGGCGACACCGTCGACCGGCTCGCCCGGCAATCGCGAGGCGTAGTAATATTCGATCTGGTTGGTTTTCGCGTTGAACAGATTGAGCGCGTCGAGCTGCAGCCGGATGCCGTTGTCGAACCGGTAGCCGGCGCGGGCGTTGAAGATCAGCGAATCCTGCGAGCGCACGCTGTCGTCCTCGATCAGCGGACGCGGGCCGAAATAGCGCCCGCGCAACGCGCCAAACCAGCCGGTGTCGGCACCGAAGGTCACGCCGCCGCTGGCGATCCAGGCCGGCGCGCCGGGGATGCGGTCGCCGGCCGGATTGAAATCGGTGAAGCGCGCGCGTGTATAGGCGACATCCAGATCGAGCGTCAGCCACGGCTGGACCTTGTACTTGTTGGTCCATTCGACCCCGACGCGGCGGCTCGGGCGACTTGCCTCGGTGGTGCCGGCGTCGCCGACGAACAGCAGTTCGGAATCGAAGTCGAGCACGAACAGCGCCAGCGAGCTGGTGAGATCGGGTATCGCCCTGGTGCGGATGCCGATCTCGGCGCCCTTCGAGCGCACCAGCAGCGGCACGCGATCCAGCGGCGTCACCTTGTCATTGGGGTCGACGGTGATGGTGGCGCCCCTGATGTCGTTGGAATGCAGGCCGTAGCCGGCTTTGCCGTAGAATTCGGTCTTGTACCACGGACCGAGCACGATGCCGGCCTTCGGGCTGGTGATGGCGGCCGATGCGTTGCCGGAATTTTCCGGCGTGTCGCTCGAAACATGGCCGGCGAAATAGTCCTGCCGCAAGCCGACCGTGGTCCGCAGCCAATCGGTCCAGCGCGCTGATGTATCCGCCCACAAGCCGAGGTTGCCTTCCCTCACATGATCCTCGCGAACGGTCGACAGCGTCGTGCGCTGCATGGTGCGGAACAGCCCGACATGGATATCGTCGCCACGCGTATTCAGCCCGATTCGGGTCTGGGTCTCGATCCCGGCAAAGCGCACATCGAAACTGTGGCTGGCGTTGAAGCCATAGAGCGTGCGGCGGTCGAGCTGGCTGAACTGGTCGCCATTGACGGGATCGTCGAGCAGATAGGTAAAATTGTTGAACAACTGCATCGACGAGCGCACCACATAGGTGTTGGCCTTGCTCTGGCCGAACTCGCTCGAATGCGCCCAGTTGCCGGAGAGGCTGACGCGGCTGGAGGTGCCGCCGTCGGTCGCATCCAGCGTACCGAACCGGCCGATCAGGTTCCGGTCGATGGCGCGCTGCGCCACCTGGTCGGTCGAATTCCAGCCATTGGAATAGCCCATCGCCGACAGCGTAAAGCCGTCGGTCGCGGTGCCCTGGCTGTAGCGCAGCACGCCGTTCAGCTTGCGGACGTTGTCGGGCGTGTCCCAGGGGCCGTTGTATTTGGTGCCTTCGACCGCGGCGAGCAGCGTGCCGGCGCCGACCGCGGTCGAGCCGGCGGCAACTCCGCGCAGATGCCCGAAACTGCCGAAAGAAATTTCCGCGAGGTTCTTCGGCATTTTGGTGAGATAGTCGACGTCGACGGAGCCGGCACTGGCAAAATCGCCCTTGTCGGCGAAGTATGGTCCCTTGCGGACATTGACCGCCCCGACCAGTTCCGGAATCAGGAAGTTGATGTCGGCGTAACCCTGGCCGTGGCCATGGGAGGGCATGTTGACCGGCATGCCGTCGACGGTGATGGCGAGGTCGGTGCCATGGTCGAGATTGAAGCCGCGCAGAAAATACTGATTGGCTTTACCCTCGCCGGAATGCTGGGTGACGATCAGCCCCGGCACCGCCTCGAGCAATTCGCCGACCCGCGAAGCCGGGCGCGCGTTCATTTCGTCGCCGCTGATGATGGTTTCGCTGGCGGCAGTGGGCTGCAGGCCTGGCGGCCCCGACGTTGCGGCACCGGAGGTGACGCCGGTCGTGGCCGCGACAGGCTGGATGGGCTCGACGACCGTGGGATTTCGCACGGTTCGCTCGCGGCGCGGTTGCTGCGGCTGCCGAGCCCGCCTTTGCCGCATCGCCTCCGGCGACGTCACCGTAACGGGAGGAAGCTGGCCGGCCCCGGATTCCGTTCGGATCGTCTGCGCATCGGCTGGATGAGCCAGGACCAGAATGGATGTGCTCGTCAAAAACAGGCGCCAGGAAATACCACGCAACGCCCATGCCCCCGCATGATAACTGCTACAACCGTCTCGCGATCGCGTCAGTCCAACCTAGCCCGGCCACTCACGCTAACAGCCCGAGTATGACGTTACAATAAAAAC
>CALROE020000376.1:0-4620 GCA_943369715.1 Bradyrhizobium ivorense | reverse complement strand
AATGGTGAAGCCGGACACCGGGCAGGCGAATTTTTCCGAGAACAGGATCCGCTCCGCGCCGGTCTTGTCGTGGATCTTGGCGGTCTTCTTGTCGGACTTTTTCTCGGCTCCGGCGGCGGCGGGCGGCGCGTCGGCATATTCGATCACGGCCAAGCCCTCGGCCAGCTTCAGCGCGGTCTCGAAGCTTTCCGCGAGGCGCTGGCCGATATCGGGGCGGACCACGATGCGGTCGACCACCACGTCGATGTCGTGCGGGAACTTCTTGTCGAGCACGGGCGCTTCCGACAGCTCGTGGAAGGCGCCATCGATCTTGACGCGCTGGAATCCCTTCTTGAGGTATTCGGCGAGCTCCTTGCGGTATTCGCCCTTGCGGCCACGGACGACGGGGGCCAGCAGCAGCAGGCGTTCACCCTCGGGCAGGGCGGTCAGCTTGTCGACCATCTGGCTGACGGTCTGGCTCTCGATGGGCAGGCCCGTGGCCGGCGAATAGGGCACCCCGACCCGCGCCCAGAGCAGGCGCATGTAGTCGTGGATCTCGGTGACGGTGCCCACCGTCGAGCGCGGGTTCTTCGAGGTCGTCTTCTGCTCGATCGAGATCGCCGGCGAGAGCCCGTCGATCTGGTCGACGTCGGGCTTCTGCATCATCTCCAGGAACTGGCGCGCATAGGCCGAGAGCGATTCGACGTAGCGGCGCTGGCCCTCGGCATAGATGGTGTCGAAGGCGAGCGAGGATTTGCCGGAGCCCGACAGGCCGGTGAACACCACCAGCTTGTCGCGCGGGATTTCCAGGTCGACGTTTTTGAGATTGTGCTCGCGGGCGCCGCGAATCGTGATCGCGCGCATGCCGGAGCCGGCGTTCGGTTGGCGCTTCGCCCTCAGCACTTCATCCATGTCGGCATTCCCGTGGGCGTGCGAGACGCCGCTAGCGTTCAGGCGCGCATCGCCGGATCAACCGGGACCTTACGCCGATGGGGTGAAGCTTGGAACATAGGAAGAACTGCGGCGATTTCCAGCCCCAACTGCTACTCATCAACCGTTTGTTTCGAATGCGGTTTCAATGGCAGCAGCTGGCAGTACCCCGGCAAACAAAAAGGCCGGCGCAAGGCCGGCCTTTCGTAGCTCAATCGAGATCGGGTCGGGAAGATCAGTACTTCGCGACGACCGGGCCACCCCAACGGTAGTTGATGCGGGCGGTAACCAGATCGACATCCTGACGGATGCGATCGGTGGCGAACAGCGTGCCAGCCGCGCCGGCAACACCGTTGTTGGTGAAGGTGTAGGTCCTGTCCTGCATGAACATGTGATCGTATTCGACCGCGAACGACCAGTTCGGGGCGAAGCCGTATTCCAGACCGACGCCGACCACGCCACCCCAACGGGTGTCGTCGACATTGTTGGTGACGATCGTATTGGTGGCAACCGCGTACGAACGATAGCGATCCGAAGTGACCGCGGCGCCGCCCTTGACGTAGAGCAGGGCGTTGTTGAAGGCGACACCGACCTGGCCGGTGAAGAGGCCGAAGGCATCGACGCGGGTGTCGTTGCCGAAAATCGGGTTGAACTGGCTGGTGTTGCGGCCATGGAAATCAGCCCAGTTGCCCTGTGCTTCCAAACCGAACACCCACTGCGAAGCCTGCCAGCGATAGCCGATCTGGCCGCCGACGGTGCCGCCGCTTGCATCGTGGCAGCCTTCGGCTGCAACGAACGCGCCGGCCGGCGTGGTGAAGTCCCAGCACTTGCGGCTCGATCCCCAGCCGCCGTTGACGCCGACGTAGAAGCCGCTCCAGTCATACATCGCGGCGACCATCGGGGGCGCCTTGGTGTAGGGACGCGCGGCCATGTCGGCGGCGGACGCCGGCGCGGACAAGCTCAGCGCAACCAAACCAACGGTACCCAGCAAGAACTTCTTCATCTCAGTGTCTCCAGTTTAATCCGCTTCCTTTGGTCCCGAAGCGGTTTGAATTTTCGGGCGAGCGCCCAAACAATCTCAATTCCAAGGATGACAATATTCGATTCCAGAAAAAAAGCCGTCTCCGAAATGCAACACTCGGCCGCGAAGTGAATCCTTGGAAGTTAGTGATTTGTTTACGAAATTTGGGAACCTGTTGGAACTTTTGGGATGCGATGCGTCTCCGCCGTGCCGGGATACCGGCGTGCGGGTGCAACTTAGAAATGCGCGGAACAAAACTGGAACATTCTGTTCCGGAATGCTATATGTGGATAACCTTGCCATCCCCAGGGGATCGCGAGGCGCGCGGCGACGGCGAGCGTATAGGGTCGGGTTCAAGATGGTCCCAAACGTGGTCCTGAAGGCAATCCCGGAATTCAGCCGGCGGCCAACGGATCCGGACAGTTCAGTACATTCCAGGAGTGGAGAGCGGCGATGGCGGGAAGCGTAAACAAGGTGATTCTGGTCGGAAATCTCGGCAAGGATCCGGAAATCCGGCGGACCCAGGATGGGCGGCCGATCGCCAATCTGAGCGTGGCGACCTCCGAAACCTGGCGCGACAAGGCCACCGGCGAGCGCAAGGAAAAGACCGAGTGGCACCGCGTGGTGATCTTCTCCGAGCCGCTCTGCAAGATCGTCGAGCAGTATCTCAAGAAGGGTGCCAAGGTTTACATCGAAGGCGCGCTGCAGACCCGCAAATGGACCGACCAGGCCGGCGTCGAGAAATACTCGACCGAAGTGGTGCTGCAGGGATTCAACTCGACGCTGACCATGCTCGACGGCCGCAGCGGTGCGGGCGGCGGCGGCAGCTTTGGGCCGGATGAGTCCGGCGGCGGCGATTTCGGCTCCGGCGGTCCGTCGTCCAGCCAACCACCGCGCCGCGTGGCGGCCGGGGCCGGCGCCCGCAATAGCGATATGGACGACGACATTCCGTTCTGATCGCGGTTTGCGGAATCGAGAGACGAGCGTTTTCAGTCGTGGCCGGGCTCCAGAGTCCGGCCATGATGCGTTTTCGAGCATCGCGCGAATAAACTTGACAGTGGAAAGATAGATGTAAATACGTATTACATCGATCCTCCCGTCAGGTCCCGCAGGTGCTTCGAATGTCGCTCGCTCCGCTGCTCGCCGCCGCTCCCGAAATCCAGGTGCATGCCTTCGCCGCACTGGCGGCCTTCGTGCTCGGCGGGGTTCAGCTCGTCGCGCCCAAGGGCACGCTGCCGCATCGGACGCTCGGATGGGTCTGGGTCGCGCTGATGCTGGTGATCAGCGCGTCCTCGTTCCTGATCCACGGCATCAAATTGTGGGGGCCGTGGAGCCCGATCCACCTGATCTCGGTGTTCACGCCCATCATGCTGGTGGTGGGGGTGGTGGCGTCCCGCAGGCACCGCGTGCGCGCCCACAAGATCACGATGATCTCGATCTATGCCGGCGCGTTGATCCTGGCGGGGCTGTTCACGCTGCTGCCCGGCCGGCTCATGCACGACGTCCTGTTCGGATCCTGAAAGGCCGCAAGAGCGACGGTCGGGGCAGGCGATCTTTCGGCCATGTCGGGCAGCCGGATTCGTCGCCCCGGCGGGTGGCAGCAATCCGCCCTTAAGTCCATGAAAAAACGAAGGGAAAAACCACTGGCGCCGACCAGTTAGGGGTGGTTAGAAAGGCCTCGATACGCTATATGATTCTGAGCCAAAACTGACCGGATTCCCCCTTTGTCTGAACCTGAAGATGAGAAGCCCGGCGAACCGCCGGCGCCGTCCGATATTCGCCCCGTATCCATCCTCGACGAGATGAAGCGCAGCTACCTCGATTACGCCATGAGCGTGATCGTGGCGCGGGCGTTGCCGGATGCGCGCGACGGTTTGAAGCCGGTGCATCGCCGGATTCTCTTCGCGATGTCCGAGAACGGGTTCGAATACAACAAACCGTACCGCAAGTCGGCGCGCACCGTCGGCGACGTGATCGGTAAATACCATCCGCACGGCGACCAGTCGGTCTATGACGCGATGGTCCGCATGGCGCAGGAATTCTCCATGCGCGTGCCGCTGATCGACGGCCAGGGCAATTTCGGCTCGGTCGACGGCGATACGGCGGCCGCCATGCGGTACACCGAATCGCGCATGACCAAGATCGCGCAGCTGCTGCTCGACGACCTCGACAAGGATACCGTCGATTACCAGGACAACTACGACGGCGCGTTTCGCGAACCGCGGGTGCTGCCCGCCAAATTTCCCAATCTGCTGGTCAACGGTTCCGGCGGCATCGCCGTCGGCATGGCCACCAACATCCCCCCGCACAATCTCGGCGAGGTGATCGACGCCTGCGTTGCGCTGATCGACGACCCCACGCTGTCGATCGACGATCTCAACGCTATCATTCCGGGGCCGGATTTTCCGACCGGCGGCATCATCCTGGGACGCCAGGGCATCCGTTCAGCGTATCATCTCGGTCGCGGCTCGGTCGTGATGCGCGGCAAGGTGAAGATTGAGAACTGGGGTAAAGACCGCGAAGCCATCATCATCTCGGAAATTCCCTACCAGGTGAACAAGGCTTCCATGGTCGCGCGTATCGACGAACTGAATCGCGACAAGAAGATCGAAGGCATTTCCGCGCTGCGCGACGAGTCCGACCGCGACGGTTTTCGCGTCGTCATCGAGCTGAAGCGCGATGCGGTGCCC
>CALROE020000375.1:0-4624 GCA_943369715.1 Bradyrhizobium ivorense | reverse complement strand
GGGGCCGCGACGCTGTTCATGGCGACCTGGCTCGGGGTTCCCGTCTCGACCACGCACACCATCACCGGCGCCATCGTCGGCGTCGGGGCGGCGCGGCGGGTCTCGGCGGTGCGCTGGAACGTGGCGAGCTCGATCGTCTATGCCTGGGTGATCACCATTCCGGCCTCGGCGATTATCGCGGCGCTGACCTATTGGGCGGTCAATCTGATCCCGCTCGCCAAATAGCGGTCAGGTCGCCAGCTTCAGTCCGACGATCCCGGCGACGATCAGGCCGATGCAGGCGATCCGCGCCACTCCGGCGGGATCGCCGAACAGCACGATGCCCAGGATCGGGACGGCCTTCCGGTCGGCAGGGCCGTCCCTGCGCATGAAATGATGGATTGGAGGTCGTCCTCGCAGCCCCTATATGAGGGCGAGCGGGTCCGCGCGCAACGTGCCGCTGCCGGCCCAAACCGCTTCCAAATCCCTTGCAAACCCCTTGATTGCGTCCGGTTTCCCTGCCACAGGCTCGCTGATGTCCGACCTCGCTTTCTCTGCCGAATCGCCGTCCCGTTCGCCGCTGTCCGATGAAGTGGCGCGGCGGCGGACCTTTGCCATCATCTCGCATCCGGACGCCGGCAAGACCACGCTGACGGAAAAGCTGCTGCTGTTCGGCGGCGCCATCAATCTGGCCGGGCAGGTCAGGGCCAAGGGCGAGCGGCGCAGCACCCGCTCCGACTGGATGAAGATCGAGCGCGACCGCGGCATCTCGGTCGTCACCTCGGTGATGACGTTCGAATTCAACGGCCTCGTCTTCAACCTGCTGGATACGCCGGGCCATGAGGACTTTTCGGAAGACACCTATCGGACGCTGACGGCGGTGGATTCCGCCGTGATGGTGATCGACGCCGCCAAGGGCATCGAGGCGCGGACGCTGAAGCTGATCGAAGTCTGCCGCCTGCGCGATATTCCGATCATCACCTTCATCAACAAGATGGACCGCGAGAGCCTCGACACCTTCGAGCTGCTCGATGAAATCGAAAAGACGCTGGCGCTCGACACCACGCCGATGACCTGGCCGGTGGGCCGCGGCCGCGATTTCATGGGCACCTACGATATTTCCACCGGCGGCATCCGGCTGCTCGAAGGCGGCGGCGCCAAGACCGGGGCTGCCGAAAATATCGACGTCGCCGAACTCGCGGGCCGCAATGCCAACCTCAACGTCGCCGAGATCACCGAGGAACTGGCGCTGGTGAAGGAAGCCAGCAAGCCGTTCAACCTGGCTTCGTTCCGCGAAGGCCACATGACGCCGGTCTATTTCGGCTCGGCGCTGCGCAATTTCGGGGTCGGCGATCTGCTGGAAGGCCTCGGCAAATTCGCGCCGCCGCCGCGCGCGCAGGATTCCAACCTGCGCAAGGTCGAGGCCTCGGAGCCGCGCATGAGCGCCTTCGTCTTCAAGATCCAGGCCAATATGGACCCGAACCACCGCGACCGCATCGCCTTTGCGCGGCTGTGCTCGGGCAAGCTGACGCGCGGCATGAAGGTAAAGCTGGTGCGCACCGGCAAGAGCATGACGCTGTCCAGCCCGCAGTTCTTCTTCGCGCAGGACCGCTCGGTGGCGGACGAGGCTTTCGCCGGCGACGTCGTCGGCATTCCCAATCACGGCACGCTGCGGATCGGCGACACCCTGACCGAAGGCGAGGACCTGACCTTCGTCGGCGTGCCGTCCTTCGCGCCGGAAATCGTCCGCCGCGTCCGTCTCACCGACGCGATGAAGGCGAAGAAGCTGAAGGAGGCGCTGCAGCAGATGTCGGAGGAGGGCGTGGTGCAGGTGTTCCGTCCCCGCGACGGCGCCCCGGCGCTGGTCGGCGTGGTCGGTCCGCTGCAGCTCGATGTGCTGAAGGCGCGGCTCGACGCCGAATATTCGCTTCCGGTCGAGTTCGAAGTCAGTGAGTTTCAGCTGGCGCGCTGGATTTCCTCCGATGACCGCAAGAAGCTCGAGGCGTTCGTCGCCGCCAACAACTCCGGCGTCGCCGACGACGTCGACGGCGATCCGGTGTTTCTGGCCAAGAACGAATTCTATCTCGGCTACACCCGGGAACGCGCCGAGGGCATCGTGTTCTCCAGCATCAAGGACGTGAAGAAGAAGGCGTGAGGCTTTCCGCTACTTCTGCTGCACGCACCAATCCATCAACGTAATTGCGAGCCAACGGGTCGCGCGAACGCGCGCCCGATGACAGGCTCCGCGAAGCAATCCATTTCACAGCGGTACCGGTTGGTAGATGGATTGCTTCGTCGCAAGCGCTCCTCGCAATGACGCTGTGAGAGGTTGATTCAAATTTCAAACAGCAGATACGCCTTCGCGATTTGTTGAATTTGTTCAACAAAATGTTCTCGCGCGCAACGCATGTTCGATATTTCTTGCGCTCAACCCCGCTACGCTCCCGTGACCCGCCAGATCACATCGCCGACATCGTCCGCCACCAGCAGCGAGCCGTCGGCACCGAGCGTCACCCCGACCGGCCGTCCATAGGATTCCTTCTCGTCCGGTGCGAGGAATCCCGACAGGATGTCCCGCGCCGGTCCGGACGGGCGGCCATTCACGAACGGCACGAACACGACCTTGTAGCCACTCAGCGTGCTGCGATTCCACGAGCCGTGCTGGCCGATCGCCATGCCGTCCGGAAAGCCGGGCAGGGTGCCGGCCGGCAGCCAGCACAGGCCCAGCGACGCGGTGTGGCCGCCCAGCGCGTAATCCGGCGTGATGGCTCTGGCGACCGCGGCCGCATCCTGCGGCACCCGGTCGTCCACCGTCTGCCCCCAATAGCACCAGGGCCAGCCATAGAAACCGCCGTCCTGGACCGAGGTCAGATAGTCGGGCGGGGTCTCGTCGCCGAGGCCGTCGCGCTCGTTGACGACGGTCCAGAGCACGCCGGTCTGCGGCTCCCATGCCATGCCCACCGCGTTGCGCAGGCCGCCGGCAAAGATGCGGCTGGAGCCGTCAACCAGATCGAGCTCATGGATGGCGGCCCGGCCTTGCTCCGCTTCCATGCCGGTGTCGGCGATATTGGTGAGCGAGCCGACCCCGGCATAGAGCTTCCGGCCATCGCGGCTCGGCAGCAGGCTGCGCGTCCAGTGTCCGCCGGGCTTGAAGCTGACGAGTTTCTTCCCCGGCGCGGTGATGCGGTCGGCGCCCGCGACATAGGGGAAGGCCACCACGCCGTCGGTGTTGCCGACATAAAACGTGTCGCCCACCAGCGCCATGCCGAACGGCTGGTTCAGGCCTTCCATGAAAACGTCTCGCCGCTCGGCGACGCCGTCGCCATCGGCGTCGCGAAACAACGTGATGCGGTTGGCGCTGACGCCGAGGGCCGAGGCGCGTCGCATCGTCGCCTGCATCGCATAGCCGAACACGTTCCTGACGGGGCCGGGGACCTGATTGGATTCGGCAACGAGGACGTCGCCATTGGGCAGCACCTCGATCCAGCGCGGATGCTTCAGGCCGGTGGCGAACGCGTTGACCTTGAGTCCCGGCGCCGCAGTCGGAATCTGCCCGTCGCTCCAGCCCCTGGCCGACGGCATCTTCAGTGTCGGGAGGCTGCCCTGCGGCTTCGCCACCGGCACCACGGGAGAACTGCCCCAAGCCGGCTCGGGCGCGGCGCCCTGCAACCGGCGCCACTGCAGCGCGGCGGCGCCGATCAGCGCGACTATTCGCGCAAAAATACCGGACAAGCTCATGTCATTCCCCTGTTGATGGCGCGCACCCTATCCGACGACGGCGCGCGTTCAAACCCTGTCGTCACAGGTGGCAGCCTCCCCGTCACTCGTCATCCCCGCGCAGGCGGGGATCCAGTACGCCGCGGCTTATCGATTCTATCACTGGCGTCTCTGGGATACTGGATCACCCGCCTGCGCGGGTGATGACAGTTGTGGGTGTGTTCGCAAACACAGTTTCGCGATCTCGCGGCGCGGTTCGCCCGAGGTTTGCTGGCAGTTCCTCACCCTCGAGATTCAGAGGGTGCAGGGAAAGCCGGGTGCGCGCTGCACCCGCGGTCTCGTGTGCAATGGGGTAGAGGTAGGCGGCACACGAGCATACAGGTGAAGCGGAGGCATCCGGCTTTCCCTGCGCAGTGGTTTACGGCTTATACGCGCTCTCCTCGGTGAGCCCTGCACTTTTGCCACCGTTGCCCGCGCGTGAGCGCGAACTTGACACCAGCCTTTGGGGTGTCGGAACCACACGACTTCGCCATCCGCAGCAGGCATCGCCCGTCTCGCGCGCCACCACGTCCACCGCAACCCGTCCCCACGTTCGTGACGTTCGCGAAACGCCCCTCCGAATGGAACGGGATGCGGTCAATATAAGCTGATTTCCATTTCTGTAAAACAGAAATATTTTTTCGCGAGGGGCTTGACATCATTTCGGGTAAACCGAAGTGATTTGCCCGTCGGGGGCACCCGCGGAGGTCCGAACGACGTACCTGAAGGCCATCAACGCCTCGCTCGCCGGCTGTGTGCCGCTGAAATTCACCGGCAACCTCGGCGGCGCCATCGCCGGACGGCCGATCGCGATCCGCTATGTCGACAATCGCGACCTGGGCAGGCAGGCGGACAAGCCATAGCATCCCGTCATTCCGGGGCGGGGGGG
>CALROE020000374.1:0-4652 GCA_943369715.1 Bradyrhizobium ivorense | reverse complement strand
CGGCAGAAACAGCGTGGCCCCCAGCTGATACCCGTCGGTCGCCGGGAAAGTGATGTCGTCGATGAAAACGTCGTCCAGCGCAGCCTCGGCCAACCCGTGTTTCCTCTTCCGCTTTCGCAAGTTCCGACACCAAATGCGAATTCAGCTTTTGCCGCAAGGGGTTGTATCGACAGGCTGAATTCCAACTAGCGGTTCTTCGACAGGCTGTGTATAACCCGGCCCTTCGCTATCTCCCATAAGTAGCGGTTTTTGTTCAGGAGTTAACGTCATGTCCGAGCGGTGGACACCCGATAGCTGGCGCGCCAAGCCGAGCCTGCAGATCCCCGAATATCCCGATGCCAAGGCATTGGCCGATGTCGAGGCGCAGCTGGCGACGTTTCCGCCGCTGGTGTTTGCCGGCGAGGCCCGCAACCTGAAAAAGCAGCTGGCGCGCGTCGCCAAGGGCGACGCCTTCCTGCTGCAGGGCGGCGACTGCGCCGAAAGCTTCGCCGAGCACGGCGCCAACAACATCCGCGATTTCTTCCGCGTGCTGCTGCAGATGGCCGTGGTCCTGACCTATGCCGGCGCGGTGCCGGTGGTGAAGGTCGGCCGCATCGCCGGACAATTCGCAAAACCGCGCTCCTCGCCGATGGAGAAAATCGGCGACGTCTCGCTGCCGAGCTACCGCGGCGACATCGTCAACGACATCGCGTTCACGCCGGAGGCGCGCGTCCCCGATCCGCAGCGCCAGTTGATGGCGTATCGGCAATCGGCGGCGACGCTGAACCTGCTGCGCGCCTTCGCCACCGGCGGCTTTGCCAATCTCGGCAGCGTGCATCAGTGGATGCTGGGTTTTCTGAAGGATTCGCCGCAGTCGCGCCGTTACAAGGAGCTGGCCGACCGCATCTCCGACGCGCTGAATTTCATGCGCGCCTGCGGGCTCGACCTGGAAAGCCATCCGGAACTGCGCGCCACCGATTTCTACACCAGCCACGAGGCGCTCTTGCTCGGCTACGAGCAGGCGTTTACGCGGGTCGATTCCATGACCGGCGACTGGTACGCCACCTCAGGCCACATGATCTGGATCGGCGACCGCACCCGCCAGCTCGATCACGGTCATGTCGAATATTTCCGCGGCATCAAGAACCCGATCGGCCTGAAATGCGGCCCGTCGCTGAAGCCGGATGAACTCTTGAAGCTGATCGACGTTCTCAATCCGGACAACGAGCCCGGACGCCTGACGCTGATCAACCGGTTTGGTTCGGACAAGATCGCCGATCATTTGCCGCAGCTGATCCGCGCCGTGCAGCGCGAGGGCCGCGCCGTGGTGTGGTCGTGCGATCCGATGCACGGCAACACCATCGCGTCCAACTCCGGTTACAAGACCCGCCCGTTCGACCGCATCCTGTCGGAAGTCAAATCGTTCTTCACCATCCATGCGGCCGAGGGCACCCATGCCGGCGGCGTGCATCTGGAAATGACCGGGCAGGACGTCACCGAATGCGTCGGCGGCGCGCGCGCCATCAGCCATGAGGATCTCTCGGACCGCTATCACACGGTGTGCGATCCCCGTCTCAATGCCGAGCAGTCGATCGACATGGCGTTCCTGATCGCCGAATTGCTCAAGCAGGAGCGCGCCGGCAAGGCGCAGCCGATGCCGGCCGCAGCGGGGCTGTAGCATTGCTGCGGTTCTGGCGGGCCACCATCAATACGCGCAACGGCCTCGCCTTTGCCATCCGCTCCGAAGCGGCGATCCGCGAGGAGCTGGTCGCGCTGGCGCTGGCCTTGCCGCTGGCGTGGCTGATCGGCGTCACCACCATGCGCAGCGTCGAGCTCGTCGCCGCCGTCGTCATGGTGCTGGTGGTCGAACTGCTCAATACCGCGATCGAAAAACTCGCCGACCGGCTCACCACCGACCACGATCCGCAGATCGGCCGGGTCAAGGACATGGGCTCGGCCGCCGTCGGCGTTGCACTGGTCATGGCCGGCCTGTTCTGGCTGTTCGCCATCGCTGAGCGCATAGGCGTGATCTGAAGCATGCAATTGCAGTTTGCGCTTGTGCAGGGCACCATCGCGGAATGACCGAACCTCAGTTCAAGATCACCCTGGCGCAGCTGAATCCGACCGTGGGCGACGTCGCCGGCAACGCCGTCAAGGCCCGCGCCGCCCGCGCGCAGGCCAAAGCGGATGGCGGCGATCTGCTGGTGCTGCCGGAATTGTTCATCACCGGCTATCCGCCGGAAGATCTGGTGCTGAAGCCGGCGTTCCAGGCGGCCTGCCGCGCGGCGGTCGAGGAACTGGCGCGCGAGACCGCCGACGGCGGTCCGGCGGTGCTGATCGGCACGCCCTGGGTCGAGGACGGCAAGCTCTACAATGCCTGCGCATTGCTGGACGGCGGGCGCATTGCTGCTCTCAGGTTCAAGGCCAATCTGCCGAATTACGGCGTGTTCGACGAGAAACGCCTGTTCGCGCGCGGCCCTGCCGCGGGCCCGGTGACGATCCGCGGCATCCGGGTCGGCGTTCCCATTTGCGAGGACATCTGGCTGGAAGAGTCCGAGGACTACGAGAACATCGTCGAATGTCTCGCCGAGACCGGCGCCGAAATCCTGGTGGTGCCGAACGGCTCGCCCTATGCCCGCGACAAGAACGATCTGCGGCTGTCGATCGCGGTTGCCCGCGTCACCGAAAGCGGGCTGCCGCTGGTCTATCTCAACCAGGTCGGCGGCCAGGACGAGCTGGTGTTCGACGGCGCGTCGTTCGCGCTGAATGCGGATCTCTCGGTCGCGGCGCAATTACCGGCCTTCGAGGAAAACATCACGACCCTGACTTGGCGCAAGACTGACGCCGGCTGGCGCTGCTCGGGGCCGGTGGCGCCGATCGTCGACGGCGACAAGGGCGACTATGCCGCCTGCGTGCTCGGCCTGCGCGACTATGTCGGCAAGAACGGATTTCCCGGCGTGCTGCTCGGCGTTTCCGGCGGCATCGATTCGGCGCTATGCGCTGCGATCGTGGTCGATGCGCTGGGTGCGGAGCGCGTGCGCGGCATCATGCTGCCGTTTCGTTTCACCGCGCAGGTCTCGCTCGACGACGCGGCAAAACTCGCCGATGCCCTCGGCTTCCGCTACGAGGTGCTGCCGATCGCCGATGCGGTCAACGGTTTCGAGAAAATCCTGTCCGGTACGTTTGCCGGCCTGCCGCGCGACATCACCGAAGAGAATTTGCAGGCACGTACCCGCGGCACGCTGCTGATGGCGATCTCCAACAAGACCGGCGCCATGGTGGTCACCACCGGCAACAAGTCGGAAATGTCGGTCGGCTACGCCACGCTCTATGGCGACATGAACGGCGGCTTCAACCCGATCAAGGATATCTACAAGACCGAGGTATTCCGGCTCTCGTCGCTGCGTAATGAGTGGAAGCCCGACGGCGCGCTCGGCCCGTCAGGCGAAGTCATCCCGGTCAACATCATCACGCGGCCGCCGACGGCGGAGCTGCGCGACAACCAGACCGACCAGGATTCGCTGCCGCCCTACGACATGCTCGACGGCATCCTGGAACGGCTGGTCGAGCGCGAGCAGCCGCTGGTCGACATCATCGCCGCCGGGTTCGATCCCGCCGTGGTGACGCGGATCGACCGACTGCTCAACATCGCCGAATACAAGCGGCGGCAGGCGGCCCCGGGCGTGAAGGTGACGCAGAAAAACTTTGGCCGCGATCGCCGCTATCCCATCACCAACAAATTCCGCGACACCGGGAAGCCGCTGCCCGCGCCCGACGAGACCCTGGTGTCACGCGCGGCCCGCGGATCGGCCGAAGCGTTCGAGGGGTAGCGCAAGGGGGGCTTTGCCTCTCCCTCATGGTGAGGAGCGCGTTCGGCAGCGCTCTGCGCTGCCGGGCGCGCGTCTCGAACCATCGGGCACATCGCCTGCTGCCATCCTTCGAGACGCCGCGCGAAGCGCGCGCGGCTCCTCAGGATGACGTCGGAATTCGTGAGAAGCATCGCCAACGGGTCGCGCGAATGCGCGCCCGACGGCGAGGATAAGCCGTTCAAATGCAAGTCGCCTCAGCGTGCCGGCGGCGGATTGGTCGGGATGAAGGTCGGGCCGACCGAGCGGATCGGCTTGTCCTTGGCAGCACCGGTTGAATCGGCTGGAGCCGCCGGTGGTTCGGGAGCCGGGGCTGCCGGCGCGGCGGCCGTCGTTGCACCCTTCTTGGCAGGGGCCGCCTTCGGCGCGGGCGGCCGCGCCATCTTCTTCGCGCTCTCTTCGGTGACGATGATGTCGCCCTGCTGTTCGGCGGCGGCCTTGTCGTCGATGGTCTTCAGCGCGTCGGACCAGGACTGTCCGACCGCCTTGCAGCCGCAGGACGGATTGAATTCGGTGCGGAACTTGAACGCATTGGGCAGGGCGGAATAGGACTGCCCGGTGATGGAGACCGCCTGGTTGATGTCCTCGCCGGGGTTGCGGTAGGCGAACAGGGTAGCTTCCGCCGCCGGGCAAAGCGCCTTGCAGCTGCGTTCATCATCCGGAAACCGGGCCGGGACGGTGGCGAACGAGACCGGGAAATAGGCGCCGTCGCAGCTGCGGACACAGACCGTCCGGTAGGTTCCGGATTGACCGAAATCGGTGCCGGGCGCGTTGGTGTTGCCATTATTGCCGAACAGATTGTCGAGG
>CALROE020000373.1:0-4658 GCA_943369715.1 Bradyrhizobium ivorense | reverse complement strand
GGCCGTTTCTGGGAATTTGCCTGGGCGCACAGATGCTCGCCATGCAACTCGGCGCGCGGGTCGCACCCCATCCGGAAGGCCGGGCGGAGGTCGGGTATTACCCGATCCGCCCGACGCAAGCGGGGCTGGCGCTGTGCCAGCACTGGCCGGATCACGTCTACCATTGGCACCGCGAGGGGTTCGAACTTCCCCATGGCGCCGAATTACTGGCCGAGGGCGGCGACTTCCCGGTCCAGGCGTTTCAGTCGGGTCACGCGTTCGGCTTGCAGTTTCATCCCGATGTGACCTACGCGATGATGCATCGCTGGACCACGCGCGGCTACGATCGCCTCGACGCGCCGGGCGCGCGGGCACGCCACCATCACTTCGCCGATCGCGCCATCCATGACGTGACCGAGCGCGCCTGGCTGAAGGCGTTTCTCGACGACTGGCTGACGCGCATGCCGCGCTCGGTGATGTCGGAAGCTGCGGAATAGCGCGGCGGCAAACGCATCGCCGCGATATTCCGTGCGGCGGTTCTCCAAATCCTTTCTCCCAGGAAGTCCTTCCTCCAAGGCTTTCCAAATCTGCAGATGTGCTAGTGTCAGCCTCGCAAGCTTGCGGTCAATCAGCAGGCATCGGGAGGCGGCATGACCGGCGACGAATTCGCTGCGCTATTGAACGACTTCACGCTGTCGGCGGAATCCGGCGACGGCGCGCGCTTCGCAAGGCATTTCACCGAGGACGGCATCTATCACGACTATATCTACGGCCCTCATCAGGGCCGCGCCGACATCGCCCACATGATGCAGGATCTGTTTCACCGCGATGCCACCGATTATCGCTGGGAGATGTTCGATCCCGTGTTCGACGGCAGCCAAGGCTATGCGTGGTCGCTGTCGAGCTTCACCTCGACAATCCCGCAGTTCAAGGGCCAGCGCGTCGTCATCGACGGCATGAGCCGCTTTATCATCCGCGACGGCCTGATTGCCGAGTACCGTGAATCCGTCAATGGCGGCGTGGCGATGGCGCAGCTCGGCGTCGAGCCGGACCGCATGGCAAAGGTGTTCAAGCGCTGGACCGGCTGGCTGCAGCGGCGGCCGGAAACCATCGATTATCTGGCGCGGCCCAAAGGCTCGCGTGCGACAAGGGAGACTCAAGACACATGACCCAGCAGCAACGCGCAGTGGCGCAAGATCCGGTGGCCTATCAGCACATCCTCTACGAGGTCAGCGAGAAGATCGCGACCATCACGCTGAACCGGCCTGATCGCATGAATGCGTGGACGCCGATCATGGAGCGCGATGTGCGCCACGCCATGGAATCGGCTGCGGCCGACGACAATGTGCGTGTCATCGTGCTGACCGGAGCAGGCCGCGCCTTCTGCGCCGGCGCCGACATGGATGCGCTGAAAGGGCTCGATCCCGACGACATCAAGCGCGCCCAGAGCCTGCCGCCGTTCGACATGAACCGGCGGCCGGACTGGCAGAGCCGCTACGGTTATTACCCGTCGATCTCGAAGCCCGTCATCGGCATGCTGAACGGCGCCACCGCGGGCATTGGCCTGGTGCACGCGCTGTATTGCGATCTGCGTTTCGCCGCCGACAACACCGTGTTCACGACCGCGTTTTCGCGCCGCGGGCTGATCGCCGAGCATGGCATCAGCTGGATGCTGCCGCGCATCGTCGGCCATGCCAATGCGCTGGATCTGCTGATGTCGGCGCGCCGGGTGCCAAGCGACGAGGCGCTGCGCATCGGTCTGGTCAACCGGCTGTACCCGCCCGACCAGCTGCGCGAACAGACCTATGCCTATGCTCGCGATCTCGCCGATTTCGTCTCGCCGAGCGCGATCGCCGTCATCAAGCGGCAGCTCTACGACGTGCCGTTCCAGACCCTGGCCGAAGCCACCATCGACGCCAACCGCGAAATGGTGGTGGCGCTGCGCGGCAGCGATTTCCGCGAGGGCGTCGCGAGCTTCATGGAAAAGCGGCCGCCGCGGTTTACGGGGAAGTAGGGGGAGGGGGACGGGTATTTAGCAGCCCGTCTTCGCCCAAGAGGGCTACGCCGGGCACCACGCTTCGTCCTTCGGGGTTCTTGCGTGGCTGCGCCACGCGTAGCCCGAAGGGCGAAGCGTGGTGGAGCCAGGCGGGATCGAACCGCCGACCTCGTCATTGCGAACGACGCGCTCTCCCAGCTGAGCTATGGCCCCATCGTGGCCGCCACGAAGGGAATGACGGCGGCCGACAATTGGCGCCATTTACAATCCGGGCCAAGGTCAAGTCAAGAACGGTGAAATCGCTGTTTTTCGGGAGTTTTTGCCGGGAACTTCCCTTGTTTGCGGGGGGAGGAACCGATATCTACCGGTCAGCCGAAATCTGCGATCGAACCGCGAGCAGTCAAGCCCATGCGAGCCATTCTCGACATCATCATTATTGTTCTCGATCTCTACGTCTGGCTGCTGATCGCGTCCGCCATCCTGTCCTGGCTGATCGCCTTCAACGTCGTGAACACCCGCAACCAGTTCGTGGCGGCGGTGGCCGAGTTCCTGTTCCGGATCACCGAACCGGTGCTGGCGCCGATCCGGCGGTTCATGCCCGGTTTCGGCGGTCTCGATATCTCGCCGATCATCCTGATCCTGATCATCATGTTCATCCAGCGCGTGATTGCCTACTACATCTATCCCAACGTGATCTGATCGCGGCTGGGTGGATGCTCCATGGATCCCTGGCGCTATTCCACCGAAGGGATCAGTATCGCATTGCGCGTGACCCCGCGCGGCGGCCGCGACGACATCGACGGCATTGAGACGCTCGCCAACGGCCGCAGCGTGGTCAAGATCCGGGTTCGCGCCATCGCCGAGGGCGGCGAGGCCAATCGCGCGGTGACGGAATTGCTCGCCAAAGCGCTCGGGGTGCCCAAGCGGTGCGTGCGGGTGCTGTCGGGAACGACGTCCCGGCACAAGCAGGTTGCCGTCGACGGCGATCCCACGAAACTCGGCGAAGCACTGCGGAAGCTGACCGCGGCGAAAACAGATTGATTCATAGAGGACAGAGATGGCGGCCCGCATCATCGATGGAAAGATCATTGCATCGGAGCTTCGCGCCCGTGTCGCCGATGAGGTGGCGCGGGTGCAGCGCGCGCACGGGGTGACGCCCGGGCTCGCGGTGGTGCTGGTCGGCAGCGATCCCGCCAGCCAGGTCTATGTCCGCAGCAAGCACAAGCAAACGCAAGCCGCCGGCATGGCGTCGTTCGAGCATGTGCTGCCGGCCGATGTCGCGCAGATCGAATTGCTGGCGCTGATCGGCAAGCTCAATCGCGATCCCAGCGTGCACGGCATCCTGGTGCAGCTGCCGCTGCCGAAATCGCTCGATACCGAAACCATCATCAACGCCATCGACCCCGCCAAGGATGTCGACGGGCTGCATCCCAACAACGCCGGACGCCTCGCCGGCGGGTTGGCGGCGCTGTCGCCCTGCACGCCGCTCGGCTGCATCATTCTCAGCAAGAGCGTGCACGCCTCGCTCGAGGGCATGAACGCCATCGTGATCGGCCGCTCCAATCTGGTCGGCCGGCCGCTGGTGCAGTTGCTGCTCAACGAAAACGCCACGGTGACGATCGCGCATTCGCGCTCGCGCGATCTGGCGCAACTCTGCGCCCGCGCCGACCTGGTCTATGCCGCCGTCGGCAAGCCGGAGATGGTGCGCGGCGACTGGATCAAGCCCGGCGCCACCGTGATCGATGTCGGCATCAACCGGCTGCCCGGGCCTGACGGCAAGGACCGGCTGGTCGGCGATGTCGCGTTTGCCGAAGCGCTTGAAGTCGCCGGCGCGATCACGCCGGTGCCCGGCGGCGTCGGCCAGATGACGGTGGCCTGTCTGCTGGTCAACACCCTTCGCGCCGCCTGCGCGATTCACGGGCTGGCGAAGCCGGGGGTGTAGGCTCCGTCATTCCGGGGCGCCTCGAAGAGGCGAGCCCGGAATCCAGAGGTAATGACGCTCGAGATTCCGGGTTCGCGCCAAGAAGCGCGCCCCGGAATGACGACTGTGCCGTCACCCCGCGCTGTTCTCGATCAGCCGCCGGTAAAACCGGATCATGTCGGCATAGCCCTCGAGGCTGAGCCGTTCATTGGTGCCGTGAAACCGCTTCAGGTCATCCGATGTCGCGCGCACCGGCGAGAAGCGCAAAATGGTGTCGGTAACGCCGGTGAAGTGGCGTGAATCGGTCGCGGCCACCATCAGGCCGGGGGCGACGATCACGTCGGGAAAGATCTCGCGGATGGTGCGGTTCAGCATCTTGAAGGATGGACCCGCGGTGCCGGTTACCGGCGGCGGATCGGTGTTGCCGGGAAACGGCGCGACGGTGATGCGCTCGTTGCCGACGACGGTACGGACATGGTCGACGACGCTGGCCTGGGTGTCGCCGGGGATCAGCCGGAAGTTGACGGTGGCCTCGGCATTGCCGGGCAGCACGTTGTCCTTGTCGCCGGCATTGAAGATGGTCAGCGCCGTGGTGGTGCGGACCGTCGCCTCGGTCGGTCCGGTCTTTTCGAATTCGCGCAGCAACAGCGGCTTGAACAGCCAGAGGTTCGACAGCACGACGCGGCTGAAGCCGCTCATTTCGGGCGCCACCGTGTCGAACATTTCCGAAACGGTGCCACGAATCTGCATCGGCAGGCGATG
>CALROE020000372.1:0-4662 GCA_943369715.1 Bradyrhizobium ivorense | reverse complement strand
GGCGCCGGTCCATGCATGCGCCAGGTGACCCGGGTGCCATCGTCGTGCGGCAGCATGGTGAACTCGGCGGTGTTGTGGGCCTCGAACGGCGTGTAGAAGTCGAGCTTGATGGCGATCTTCGACGGTGCGGTGGCTTCTAGGATTTCCATGCGACCCTTGCCGACGTTCCTGTCGCCCTCCCAGGCATAGACGGCGCCGGTGCCGCGCGGCGTACCGCTGAAAGTCCGCTTCATCGCGGGATCCTTGTGCTCGTAGGGCGACCAGGCTCCCCATTGACGGAAATCGCTGATCAGCGGGAATATCTTTTCCGCCGGCGCCTTGACGATGGCGGCGCGCTGCACGGCAAAGGTATCCGGCCTGGTCGCGGCGAGGATCAGCACCACCGCAATGGCGATCGCCAGCACGACGGCGATAGTGGCAATGGTCTCGAGCATGGCAAACTCCTATCGGTGAATTGCCGGCGCCGCAATCGGGCGCCGCCACGGTATCAAGTCGCTTGAACTCTCCTCAAGGACGATGGAGCCGGGTGCCGGCCGACACAGGCAAACAAAAAAATATCTCAGCTCGTCATGGCCGGGCTTGACGAACGACTACGCCTTCGCATCGCGTTGCGCGCTGTCGCGCATCAGGCGGTCGAGATGCATGCGGATGTGGGCGGCTTCGGCGGAGGTGTTGGCCAGCGCGATGGCGCGGTCGAAGGCGATGCGAGCTTGCTCGTTGCGGCCGAGCTGCATCAGGAAGGCGCCGCGCACACCGAAGAAGTGAAAATAATTCGACAGCCGCGACGCCAGCGGCTCGATCATATCCAATGCGGCTTCGGCGCCGCGCACCTTGGACACCGCGACGGCGCGGTTGAGCGTCACCACCGGCGACGGCTGCATCACCTCCAGCGCGCCGTAGAGCAGATCGATCTGGGTCCAGTCGGTATCTTCAGGTTTTGCGGCGCGGGCATGCAATGCCGCGATCGCCGCCTGGATCTGATACGGCCCGCTCTGCCGGTGCCGCATCGCCTTGTCGATCAGCGCCAGCCCCTCGGCGATCATCTTCTGATTCCACAACGACCGGTCCTGGTCATCGAGCAGGATCACGGCGCCCTCGGCGTCGAAGCGCGCCGCGGCGCGGGCATGCTGCAGCATCAGCAGCGCGGTCAGCCCCATGATCTCGGGCTCGGTCTGAAACAGCCGCAGCAGCAGCCGCGCCAGCCGGATCGCTTCCTCGCACAAGGGTTTTCGAATTTCGGCGGTGTCGCCGCTGGCGGAATAGCCCTCGTTGAAGATCAGATAGATCATCGCCGCGACAGCGGCGAGCCGTTCGCTGCGCTCCACCGCGCCGGGGGTCTCGAACGGCACGTCGGCGCCGGCGACCCGGGCCTTGGCCCGGGTGATGCGCTGCTCCATCGCCGCCTCCGAGACGATGAAGGCGCGCGCGATCTGCTTGACGGTGAGCCCCGAGACGACGCGCAGCGCCAGCGCGATCTGCTGCGTCGCCGGCAAATCGGGATGGCAGCAGATGAACAACAGCCGCAGGATGTCGTCGCGGTAATGCGAGCCGTCGAGCCGCTCGGCCAGCGCCTCCTCGGCGTCGCCGAGATCGGAGATCGCCTCGTCCTCGGGCAGCGGCTGCTGCTTGCGGTTGCGCCTGATGTCGTCGATCGCGACGTTGCGGCCGACCATGATCAGCCACGCCGCGGGATCGCGCGGCGGACCGTTCTGCGGCCAGTTCTTCAGCGCGCGCAGGCAGGCGTTCTGGAACGCCTCCTCGGCGGTGTCGAGATCGCGGAAATAGCGCAAGAGCGCGCCGACCGCCTGGGGGCGCGCCGAGGTCAGCGCGGTATCGATCCAGGCGGCGTCGGTCACGTCGGAAGGCTCCCGGGAAACAGCACCCCGACGGGGCGGATTTCGTAGGCCCCGCCGGGATTGGCAGTCGCGAGATCGCGCGCGACATCGAGCGCCGCATCGAGATTCTCGCAGTCGACGATGTAGAAGCCGAGCAGCTGTTCCTTGGTCTCGGCATAGGGGCCGTCGATCACGACGGGCGGATCGTCCTTGCGCAGCGTGGTCGCCGACGTCGTCGGTAGCAGCCGCGCCACCGGCCCGAGCCGGCCCTGTTTTGCCAATTTGTCCTGCACGACCGCGAGCTTCGTCATGACGGCGGCGTCCTGTTCCTTGCTCCAGGAACCGACGGTGTCTTCGTCGTGATAGCAGAGAATGGCGTAGAGCATGTGAGCGTGTCCCGTTGACTGAAAGACGAAGGGTGACGGAAGTTCCCTACAGGATAGTCGAAATATTTTGCAGAGCCATCACGCCCGGCTAAGGTCACCCGGGATTCGACGAAGCATGGGGCAAAAATCAATGAACAAAGGCGCGCTGGCCCTGCTGATCCATGGCGGGGCTCAAAACTGGTCGCCCGAACGATGGAAGAGCCGGTTCGACGGCGTCTGCGGCGATCGCCGGGTATTGCTGCTGCCCGATCCCGCGCTCGATCCCGCCGCGGTCCATTACGCCGCGGTCTGGAAGCCCGCCCCGGGCGAACTCGCGGGGTTTCCGAACCTGCGCGTGATTTTCAATCTCGGCGCCGGCGTCGATGCGCTGATGGCCGATTCGAGCCTGCCTGACGTCCCGCTGGTTCGCGTCGCGGTCGGCGACCTCACCGGCCGCATGACGGAATATGTCGTGCTGCACACGCTGATGCACCACCGCCAGGAGCTTTATCTGCGGGCCTGCCAGCGCGAGCAGCGCTGGGAGCCGACCTATCAGTGGGCGGCCAACGCGGTTTCGGTCGGCGTCATGGGACTCGGCACGCTCGGTGCCGACGCCGCCGACGCGCTGCGGCGGATCGGTTTTCAGGTGGCGGGCTGGAGCCGGAGCGCGCGACAGATCGAGGGCGTCGCATGCTTCCACGGCGAGGGCCAACTCGAGGCGTTCCTGCGGCGGACCGACATTCTGGTCTGCCTGCTGCCGCTGACGCCGGATACGCGGCAGATCCTGAACCGGGGTTTGTTTGCAAAGCTCAACCGCGACGGCCCGATGGGGGCGCCGGTCCTGATCAATGCCGGGCGCGGCGGGCTGCAGAACGAAGCCGATATCCTTTCCTGCCTCGACGACGGCACGCTCGGCGCAGCGTCGCTGGACGTGTTCTGCAATGAACCGCTGCCGACCGACAGCCGGTTCTGGACCCATCCGAAGCTGGTGCTGACGCCGCACAACGCCGCCGATACCGATCCCGACGAAATTTCGAAATACGTCGCGCGCCAGATCGAACGGTTCGAAGCGGGCGGCGCGCTGGAGAACGTGGTGGATCGCAAGCGGGGGTATTAGCCTCGCGCGACACAACGCAGCTCCCTCATGGTGAGGAGTGCGTCCGGGTAGCGCATTTGCGCTTCCCGGCGCACGTCTCGAACCATCTGGCACCTTCTTGCTTCCATCCTTCGAGACGCGGCGAAGACGCCGCTCCTCAGGATGAGGTCCGTATTTGCCGCCGTCATTTCCCCGGCAGCGTAGCGCAAAACTCCGCGTCGGGAACCTTTGCCAGCGGGAACCGTTCTTTCCTCTGAATTTCAGTAGCGATTTTCGCTCGGAGGAGACAAAGATGATTGATCGCGCCGCGATAGCCATTCTGGCCGTGTTCATGGCCGCCGGGGCCGCGTTCGCCCAAACGACTCAGCCGACGGGGGACGCAAAGAAGGGCGAAACCAATTGCGCAACGACGGGATCCGCGACCTCGGGGCACGGCGAGGATAAAACCAATACTTCGATGGCCATCGGAAACAGCGCGATCCTGCCTGACGCCGGCGGAACGAATTCAGCCGCACCCACCGTGCAAAGCGGCGGCAAGCCGATGGAAGTCCGCAAGGATTGTCCGCCGGATTCCAAGGCGAAGTCATAGCCCTTTTTTACCCTCCAGGGGAGGGTGAAGACGACCTTCTACTCGATCACGATACGCGGCGCGGGCTTGCTCGCCGCGCTGGTAGAGACCGCCGTCCATATTTCGCGGGCGATATCGACATAATGCCGGGCATGGACGCCGTCGGGCTCGGTCGCGACGATCGGGCGGCCGTCGTCCGAGGTCTGGCGGATCTGCATGTCGAGCGGGATCTCGCCGAGAAACGGAATGCCGCGCCGCTCCGCTTCCAGTCTGGCGCCGCCATGGCCGAAGATCGGCGTGACGTGGTTGCAGGTCGGGCAACAGAAGCTCGACATGTTCTCGATCAGTCCGAGCAGTGGAATGTTCACCTTCTCGAACATCGCAATGCCGCGCCTGGCGTCGATCAGCGCGATGTCCTGCGGGGTCGAGACGATTACCGCGCCGGCCAGCGGGGTCTGCTGCGCCATGGTGAGCTGCGCATCGCCGGTGCCGGGCGGCAGGTCCACCACCAGGATATCGAGATCGCCCCACGCCACCTCGCGCAGCATCTGGGTGATCGCCGAGATCACCATCGGGCCGCGCCAGATCATGGCGAGGTCTTCCTCGACCAAAAAGCCGATCGACATCACCTTGACGCCGAAACGCTCCATCGGCTCCAGCATGCGCGGGCCGATCTGCCGGGGCTTGCCGCGCAGGCCGAACAGCTTTGGCTGCGAAGGACCGTAGATGTCGGCGTCGAGAATGCCGGCCTTCAAGCCCATCGCGGCAAAACCGAGCGCGAGGTTGCAGGAGGTCGTG
>CALROE020000371.1:0-4669 GCA_943369715.1 Bradyrhizobium ivorense | reverse complement strand
CTACTGCGTTTCCGGCATCCTGATCAGCGCCGCCGCACTGCTGAAGCAAAACCCGACACCGACCAGCGATGACGTGAAGGCTGCGCTCGATCGCAACCTGTGCCGCTGCGGGTCACATAACCGCATGGTGCGGGCGGTGCTGCGGGCGGCGGCTGAAATGGCGGCCCGATGACGGAGCCCGCGTCCTCCCCCGCGCCAAAACTTCCGATCAGCCTGGCGGCGAACCCTGTTCTTTCGTCATGGGTGCAATTCTCGCGGGAAGGCCAGGTAAAGGTCTCGCCGGGAAAGGTCGAGATCGGGCAAGGCATCGTCACCGCACTGGCCCAGATCGCCGCCGACGAACTCGATGTCGATATCGGCCGCGTGCTGATGGTGCGCGCCTCGACGGCGGCCAGTCCCAACGAGGGCGTCACATCGGGCAGTCTTTCCGTGCAGCAGTCCGGCCGCGCCATACGACAGGCCTGCGCTGAAATTCGGCAAATCTTCCTGCACGCTGCGTCGGATCGTCTGGGCGTCGGCATCGACGCCCTCGCGGTCGAAGATGGCACCATCTCCGGTCCCGGCAATGTCAGGACCAGTTACTGGGAGCTTGCCGAGCACGTTTCACTGGATCGCGACGCGACGCCGGGAGCCACGCCCAAAGCATCAGCGCAGCGCACGCAGGCCGGACATTCGATTCAGCGGCTGGATATCCCCGACAAGGTTTTCGCGCACCCCCGTTTCATTCACGATGCCGCTCTCCCCGGGATGCTGCATGGCCGGGTGTTGCGATCGGAGCTGTCGGCGGCGAAACTCACAGCTTTGAAGGAGGATGGCGCGCGCACCGCTGCCGGCGTTGTAGCTATCGTACGCGACGGCAACTTTGTGGGGGTCGTCAGCGAAACCGAGGATGGTGCGCAGGTCGCCCTCAAAGCCTTGCGCAAGGCTGCGACCTGGTCATCAGACCACACGCTTCCCGACGAAGACCAACTGGCTGCGTTCCTGAAGGCCGAGCCATCGGAGCCGACGGTGATCGACACCAGGACGGCGTCAGCGCCCCGCGGAGCGACGCGGAAGATCCGGCGGCAATACACCCGCCCCTATATTGCGCACGCCTCGATCGCACCGTCCTGCGCCATGGCGCAGTGGATCGCGGAGGACCGCGTCCATGTCTGGACCCACAGCCAGGGGGTCTATCTTCTCCGCGCCGATCTCGCGCTGGTCCTGAAACTGCCGGTCGAGAACATCATGGTCGAGCACATGGAAGGCGCCGGCTGCTACGGGCACAATGCCGCCGACGACGTCGCGCTCGATGCCGTGCTGCTGGCGAAAGCGGCCCACGGACGGCCGGTCCGGGTGCAATGGTCTCGCGAAGACGAGATGTCCCACGCCCCGTTCGGCGCAGCGATGGCGATCGAGATCGAGGCCGATCTCGATGCGCAGAACGAGATCGTCAATTGGCATCACTCTATTTGGAGCAACGGTCATGCCGCACGGCCAGGACGCGCTGCTTCGCCGGCGCTTCTTGCCGGAACCGAGCTGGCAAATCCGTTTCCGCGCACCATCTCCACCAATCCGCCGCAAGCCAATGGCGGCGGCGCCGATCGCAATTCGATCCCGCCCTATGATTTTCCATCCTGGCGAATCGAAAGCCATCGCCTTTTGACCATGCCCATCCGAACCTCCGCGCTGCGAACGTTGGGAGCTCAAGGCAACGTGTTCGCGATCGAATGTTTTCTCGACGAGCTCGCCGCCGAGCGCGGCGAGGATCCGGTCGATTTCCGGCTGCGCCATTTGTCGGACGAGCGGGCAAAGGACGCGATCCGCGCCGCCGCCAAACGCGCGAAGTGGAAACCGGACAAGCAGGCGGGCAAGGGCTACGGCCTCGGCTTTGCGCGCTACAAGAACACCGGTGCCTATTGCGCTGTGGTTGCCGAGGTCGAGGGTGCCGAGGATATCCGCGTCAGGCGCTTGACCATCGCGGTCGACGTCGGCGAAGCCATCAATCCCGATGGCGTCATCAACCAGATCGAGGGCGGCGCGATCCAGGCCACCAGCTGGGTCTTGAAAGAGCGCGTCCGCTTCGACCGGCAACGCATCACCAGCACCACCTGGGGGTCGTATCCGATCCTTCGCTTCAGCGAAGTGCCCGACGTGCAGGTCGAACTGATCCAGCGGCCCGATAATGACCCCCTCGGTGCCGGTGAAGCGGCACACGGCCCGGTCACGGCAGCTATCGCCAACGCCGTGTTCGATGCGCTTGGCGTGCGCGTTCGCGACCTGCCGATCACACGCGACAGCCTGATCGCCGCAATGGAACCGACCTCATGACTGCGTTGAACATCCTGAGCGGCGGCGCGGCGCAGGGCCTGGTCGCCAGTCTTGCGCCACAATTCAAGGCGCAGACCGGCCTCGACATCACGGGTGAGTTCGGCGCGGTCGGCGCCATGGCCGACAAATTGCGCTCCGGCACCAAGACCGACATCATTATATTGACGGCGGCGATTATCGCCAAGCTGGCGGAGGAGCGTTGGGTGGTCCCCGCTTCCATCGCCGACATTGGCCTGGTGGAGACCGCGGTCGCCGTCCGCGCCAGCGATTCCGTGGTCAAGGTGAATGATGAGGCAGCACTGCGCGATGCGTTGCGCGCGGCGGACGCGATCTTCGTTCCCGATATCAAGGCGTCAACCGCCGGAATCCACGTCGCGAAGGTTCTGCAGCAGCTCGGCATCGCCGACGAGGTGGCAGCCCGGCTCAGAATTTTTCCGAACGGCGCGACCGCGATGCGCCATCTGGCCGAAACCGACGCGGTCAGGCCGATCGGCTGCACGCAATCGACCGAGATCATCAGCACCGAAGGTGTGATCCTGTCGGGCTCACTGCCCCGGGGCTGCGACCTCTCGACCATGTATACGGCAGCGGTGGCCACTCGGGCCGCTCATGCGCCGCAGGCGCAGTTCCTGATCGACCTGTTGATCGGCGCCGGTCAACGCGAGGCACGAACACGCGCCGGCTTCATTGACGCCCGGCCGTAACGTCGCGCAGACGGTGTTCAATGGCCGCTCGACCGCCATTTCAACAACCGCTTTTCGACCACCGACATCGCGAGCGCGGTCAGATAGCCGATGACGCCGAGCAGGATTACGCCGGCAAACAGGTCCGCCGAACGAAACGCCCGGGCCGACAGCAGCACCCAGTGCCCGAGGCCGTCGAGGCCGGCGAGAATTTCGCAGACGACGGACAGGATCAGCGCCACGGTCACGCTCAACCGCATGCCCGCAAGGATGTCGGGACTTGCCGACGGCAACGCGATCTTGAAAATGATCGCCAGTCGCGACATGTGCAGCGACCGCGCCACCTCGTAAAGCCGCGGCTCGACGGCCGCGAAGCCGTGAATCGTTGCCAGCAGCATCGGCCAGATCGCGCCGAACGCGATGACGAACAGCGCCATGCTCTGGGTCAAGCCGAACATCGCAATCGCGACCGGAATAACGGCCGATACCGGCAGCGGTCTCAAGAATTCGAGCGACGGCGCGACATAACTGCGCATCATACGCGACGAACCGATCAGGGCCCCAAGCGCGATGCCCGCAATGGACGCGACGAACCAGCCATAGGCCATATGCTCCAGAGTACCCAGAAGCTTATCGAGCAGGTCACCGCTGGCAAATCCCCGCATCAGCGATGCCCAGGCGCGGTCCGGCCCGGGCAGGAACACCGGCGATACCAGCCGCTGATCCGCAATCAGCTGCCACAACCCGACAAAGCCCGCGGCAACCGCGAAGCTGGCCGCGCGCCAGTACAGCACGGAGCGGTTCACGCCGAATCTCCAACCAAAGCCGCACGTCCGAACAAATGTCGTTGCGCGACCATGAGGCCGGCGTTCAGCAAGTAGCCGGTCAGACCGATCCAGAACAGATAGGCCAGCATCAGGTCCGGCCGCAGCGCCTGCTGCGCCGTCATGATGGCAGCCCCCAGCCCGATCGGATTGATCGCAATCTCGACGGTGACGGCGACGATCAGCGCTATGCCGGCAGCAAGGCGGAACGCCAGAAAAATCCGCGGCAGCGCCGCCGGAATGATGATCTTGCGAACCCGGTCCGCCGGAGACAGCCGCAACGCACGCGATACCTCGATCAAGCGGGGCTCAATGCCGCCGACGGCCGCCCGGGTCAGGATCAGGATCGGCCAGACGCACGCAAATGCGACGATCACGATCTCCATGCGGTAGCCGAAGCCCAGCGCGATCAGCGCGATCGGCAGCAGCGCGATGGACGGAATGGGGCGGACCGCCTCGATGGTGACTTCCATCAGACGGTCGAAGATGTGGAAAATGCCGAGTGCAATACCGAAGGCAAGGCCAACGGCGCCCCCGATCGCGAGCCCGGCGAAAGCCGAGATCAGCGTATCCCGCGTCGCCGTCAGCATGGAGCCGTCCTGGAATGCCTCGACAAGGGCCGCGGCAATGGCGCTCGGCGGCGCCAGCGAGTCGCTTTGCAGATGAATCGCGCGGGCCCAGATCTCGAATATGGCCAGCATCGTGATCGGAAGCAGCAGCGCCTTGATGCGCTCCGGGATCATGCTTCCGACGCCTTGATGAAATCGAACAGTTCACGGCGCAGCCGCAGGAATTCAGGATTTTCGCGCGTCGTCAGTTGGTCGCGCGGCCGCGGCAGATCAATCTTGAGTT
>CALROE020000370.1:0-4674 GCA_943369715.1 Bradyrhizobium ivorense | reverse complement strand
CGTCGGTGAAATTGAACACGTGCGGGCCATGCACGATCGACGCGCCGAGCTTGATCGCCTCGATCGGATTCTGCCCGCCATGCGGAACCAGCGAGCCGCCCATGAACACGATCGGCGCCAGCCGATAGAACAATCCAAGTTCGCCCATGGTATCCGCGACATAGATATCGGTGGTCGCCGTCGGCAATTCCTCGCGCGAACGCAAACCCGCTTGCAGGCCGGAGGCAGCAATCGTGCGGGCGATCGCCTCGCCGCGGTCGACATGCCGCGGCACGATCACGGTCAGCAGCGACGGAAAGAATCCCGCCAGCGTCCGATGCGCATCGCACAGGATTTCCTCCTCGCCGGGATGGGTCGATGCCGCGACGATGATCGGGCGGCCGCGCGTCACCGCCATCAGCCGTTCCAGCTTGGCGGGGTCGGCGGGCGGCGCCGGCAAGTCCAGTTTCAGGTTTCCCGTGGTGACGACGTTGCGGCTGCCGAGCGCCGCAAAGCGTTCCCCGTCGAGGTTCGACTGCGCGAGGCAGACCTCGAACTTGCCGAGCAAGGCCGAGATCGTGGCGCTCATCCTGCTCCAGCGCGGAAACGAACGCTGCGACATCCGGCCGTTGATCAGCACCATCGGCAGACGCCGCGCCGCGCTCGACAGGATCAGATTGGGCCACAGGTCGGATTCGATGAACAGCGCCAGCGAAGGCCGCCAGTGATCGAGAAAGCGGCCGACATAGCGCGGCGAATCGTAAGGCACATATTGATGGATGATGTCGGCGGGGAACCGCTTGGCGACGATATTCGCCGAGGTCACCGTGCCCGACGTCAGCAGGATCCGCAGATTAAGCGCGCGCAATCTTTCGACCAGGGCCGCCGCCGCCAGCACCTCGCCGACGCTGGCGCCGTGAATCCACACCAGCGGCCCGTGAGGCCGGATATCCGTGCTCATGCCGCGCCGCTCGCCGACCCTGGCCGGATCCTCCTTGCCCTGCTTCAGCCGCCGCTTGATCAACGCCGGCGCCAGCGGAAGCATCGCGGAGGACAGCTTCCGGTAGACCCGCAGCGTCATCGGCAGGGCGTTAGTCAATGCCTGCCTCCGGCCGGCCGACCATCGCATAGGCGCGGCGGGCCGCTTCGTTCAGGTAAGTCTCGAGCTGGAGGCGGCACTTTTCCATGGTTTCGGCATCCGCATCCGGCGGTACGATCACCGCGTCCACACCCGTCACTGCGCCGCGGCCGAAGGGCAAATTGATGGTGGTGCGGTCCCAATTGTTCAACCGTATGAAACGGCTGGTCACCATCGCAAACGGCACGATCGGCCGGCCGGATTCCCGCGCCAGCATGATGATGCCTAACCCGGCCACCCGGGAGCGCTTCGGCACGTCGGCGGTCGAGGCGACATTATAACCCTCCTCGAGCGCCTGCACCATCTGCCTGAAAGCGCCGACGCCGCCCTTGCGGTTGAAGGCGCCACCATGATCGCCGGAGCCCCTGATCGTCTCGATGCCGAGCCGCTCGGCGGCGATGGCGTTGAACTCGCCGTCGCGATGCCTGGAGATCAGCACCTTGGCACGGTGGGTTGCCTTGGTCTTGATGAAGGGCGTCAGGAAATGCTGGCCGTGCCAGAACGCGAAGATCAGCGGCTGATGCGGCTCGGCCATTTCATAGATGTGGGGCGGATCGAAACTGAACCGGTTGGTCAGCCAGACCAGCCGCAGATATTCGGCCGCGAGGACACCCACCGCGCGCTGAACCCAGCTGCTGCGCAGCACATTTCGAAGAAGCTTTTTCAACGGGCAGGCTTCGTGTCTTGACCTGGATCGAGCAGCCGGTGGAGATGCACGACGAAGTAGCGCATATGGGCGTTGTCCACGGTCTGCTGCGCCTTGGCTTTCCATGCGGCATGTGCTGACGCGTAATTGGGGAATACGCCGACGATCTCGACGGCATCGAGATCCTTGAACGTGGTGTGTTCGAGGTCGGTCAGTTCACCCCCGATGACGAGGTGCAGCAATTGCTGCTGGGCACTATCTGGCATGTTTCTTTTTCCTAATGCGGTGCCCGGCAAAGCAGCAGCAGTCTTGGCGCGTATCGAGACGTGACGCGTAGCGAGTACGCTCAGGGCAACGGGTGGTTGCGAAAATGCTCGACAATGCGCGCATGACGATCGCGTCCCGCTGCCACCAGCACCCCGTGCGTCACCTCCCGGCGATTGTAGAGGATCGGATCCCCCGAGAGCGCAGTCATGCTACCATTCGCTTCCTGCACGATCAAATTGGCGGCGGCAAGGTCCCAGTCGCGGCTCTGGCCGCCGGCAAAAGCGGCTTCCAGGCCACCATGTGCGACCCGGCACAGCCGAAGCGCCAGCGAGCCGATTCGGGGGTGAAGCACGGTATCCCCGGACGAGGCATTGAGCCGTTCGACCAGCGGCTTCGGACCGGCGACGCGGGAAAAATCCAGCTCGGCGCCGGTTGCCGCGGCAACCGGCACGCCGTTCAACGTCGCACCCTGCCCGCGCACCGCGAAGAAGAATTCGTCGCTGACCGGCACGAACACCGCCGCCAGCAGCGGCGTCGCATCCTCCACCAGCGCCACGCTCACGCACCAGTCCTCGCGGCCGGCGAGATAACCGCGGGTGCCGTCGATCGGATCGACGATCCAGGTCAGGCGCTTGCCGAGCCGCTTGTCGTCGTCGATGCTTTCCTCCGACAGCCAGCCATAGTCCGGCGTGGCCGCGCGCAGCCTGCTCTCAAGCAGGTCGTTGGTCCTGATATCGGCCTCGGAGACTGGCGACGACGCGCCCTTGGTCCAGTTTTTCAACTCGGTGCGGAACAGCGATAGCGCCAGCGCGCCGGCCTCGCGCACCGTATCGGTCAGCAAGGCGGCATCGCGCGCCAGCATCTCGCGCGTCGAAATCATGTCGTGCACGCGCTCGGCGCTAACGTCCACCAAGCGTCAATCCCTCGATACGAACCGTCGGCGCGTTGACGCCGTAACGGAATTCCAGATCGTTGGCTGGAATCATCGACTTGAATATTTCAAGCAGATGTCCGGCGATCGTGACCTCGCTCACCGCATAGGTGATCTCGCCATTCTCGATCCAGAAGCCGGAGGCGCCGCGGCTGTAGTCGCCGGTGACGCCATTGACGCCGGAGCCGATCAGGTCGGTGACATAGAATCCCTGCTTGATGTCGGCGATCAACTCGGCCGGCGTGGCTTCGCCGGCCTCGAGGTGCAGATTGTAGGATCCCGGCGACGGCGACGACGAGACGCCGCGCTGGGCGTGGCCGGTCGTGACCAGCCCGAGTTCGCGCGCGGTCGCGCAATCCAATAGCCAGGAGGTCAGCACGCCCTCATCGATGATGGCGAGTTTCTTCACCTTGACGCCTTCGGCGTCGAACGGCTGCGAGCGCAAGCCGCGCACCCGCAGGGGATCGTCGATGATGCGGATGTTTTTTGCGAACAGTTGCTGGCCGAGGCGATCCTTCAGGAACGAGGTCTTGCGCGCGATCGAGGCGCCGTTCACCGCACCGACGAGATGGCCGACCAGCGATCCGGAAACCCGGGGGTCGAACACCACGGGCACCTTGCAGGTCTCGACCTTGCGCGGATTGGCGCGCGCCACCGTGCGCTCGCCGGCCTTGCGGCCGACGCTCTCGGGCGAGGCGAGATCGGAAGCGTGCGGCGCCGAGGTGTAGTCGTAGTCGCGTTCCATGCCGGTGCCGTCGCCGACGATAGCGGTCATCGAGATGCCCTGGCTGGAGCGCAAATAAGAGCCGTGAAAGCCGGTCGAGGTCACCAGCACCATGCCGCCGATGCCGGTGGAGGCCGACGCGCCGCCGGACTTGGTGACGCCCTTGACCGCGAGTGCCGCGGCCTCGGCTTCGCAGGCGCGGCGTTCGAGCTCGGAGGTCGAGGGAACCCTGGAGTCGAGCAGATCGAGATTGGGGAAATCGCGCGCCAGCAAGGACGGATCGGCGAGCCCTACATACTTGTCGTCGGGCGCCACCCGCGCCATCGCAACGGCGCGCTCGGCCAATTTCGCGACGCCATCGCCGCTGACGTCATTGGTGGAGACCACCGCCTGGCGCTGCCCTACCAGCACGCGCAGCCCGACATCGTCGCCTTCGGAGCGTTCGGATTCCTCGACGCGCCCGTCGCGCACCTCGACGCCTTGCGAGATGCCGCGCACCGCCACCGCGTCGGCGGCATCGGCGCCGGCGCGTTTGGCCGCCTCGACGAGGCGCTGCGCCAGCGTGCTCAGTGCCGATTGATCGAACAGGTCGGAAGAGGCTGCTTTCGGGGAAAGCGCCGATGCGGCGGATGGTGAAGAGATCACGAATAAAATCCCTTGGGATTGAGAGGCATTTGGAGGGCGTCGCGCGAGCCCTCAAGGCAGATCAGCAGACCCTTCAGATGTGCCTGATTCACAGCGATTTCAAGCGTTTGTTGCGCCGGAAAGCGAATGATTTTCAGGCCTCCCGCAAGGTCTCGTCAATCATGTCGGCCAAGGTGTTGTCAATCATGCCGGCGGGTGACGCCAGATTAACCAGCCTTTTTAAGCGATTCCGGATCGGGCTCGGCTACGGTCTCACACATCGACCGGGAACATAATCCCGGCGGGGAGATAAAAGCCGTGAGGCGTCAAACAGCAACAAGCGGGATCAATCCCGCCGGGGGGGG
>CALROE020000369.1:0-4687 GCA_943369715.1 Bradyrhizobium ivorense | reverse complement strand
TGCAATCGCTGCGCGGCGGCGACGCCAAGACGCGCGGCTTCCGGCAGATGCAGGTCAAGGCGGCGATCCGCTTCTGCGAGGTATTGTTCGGCCAGGACTATGCATCGCTGATGAAGAGGGCGGCCGAAAACGCGCAGACCGTCGAACGCAAGCCGTCGCGCGCTAGTTAAACGGATGGTGAAATTATAGGTTGCAATTTCGATTGACTGAATCCGGCGCGGGACCTACACGTTTGTGCTGTGCCCCCGCTCATCATGTCATTGAATTTTGAAATATGAACTCAGTCATTAATTACGTTGGAATCGAAAACCGCATCGTCACCGCAACGTATCGAAACCTGATGATCGGCGCCAAGGTGGTCCTGGTCGACAAGGCCAGCGATCAGCAATTGCCCGATCCGGTCACGACGATCGCATCGCCGGTTCCCACCGGCTCGCTCCGGATCAGGCTGCCGGCCACGGTCAAGCCGGGGGACTATTATCTGAAGGCGCTGAACGGGCATGGCGCCTCGGTCGCGCTAAGCGTCGAGTTTTACGTGAGCTGACAGCGGTTTTTTTGGGTTTTCCGCGGGTTTCCCGCAGCGCCGGCAAATTGATAATTGTCAATTGCCGGGGTCGCCGCCCGTGGTGTAAAGCGGCGCATCGGTGCCTCGACTGTGGTGCCGTTCCACCGGAACTTGGCTGATGACGCTGTGGTTTGTGTTCGCGCTGATGACGGTCGCGGCGATTTTCGCCGTGCTCTGGCCGTTGATCCGGGGCGTGCGGCCGCCAAGCGAAGGCAGCGAGGCCGCCGTCTACAAGGACCAGCTCGGCGAGATCGACCGCGACCTCGCCTCTGGACTGATCGGTTCCTCCGAAGCTGAAGCCGCGCGCGTCGAGATCAGCCGCCGGCTGCTCGCCGCAAGGGACAGTCAGGACGGCCTGCCGGTCGCATCGAGCACCAAACTGCGCCGGTCCGCGGCCATGCTGGCGCTGGTTGGGCTCCCGATCATGGCGCTGGCGATCTACCTCCCGCTGGGATCGCCCCGGCTCGGCGATTTTCCGCTGGCCCAGCGCGCCCGCGCGCCCGATACGGCCCAGCCGTTTGAGAATATGGTGGCGCAGGTCGAGGCGCATCTGGAGAAGAATCCGACCGATGGCCGGGGCTGGAACGTGCTGGCACCGGTGCTGGCGCGGCTCGGCCGCTTCGAGGAAGCGGTCCGCGCCTATCGCAATTCGATCACCTACAATGGCGACAGTTCCGAGCGCCGGTCCGACCTAGGCGAAGCGCTGGCCGCCGCGGCGGGCGGCGTGGTCACCGCGGAGGCGAAGGCCGAATTCGAACGCGCTGTCGCGCTGAACGCCGACGAGGTCAAGGCGAGCTACTTCCTCGGGCTGGCCGCCGAGCAGGACGGGCGCGGCAGCGAGGCCGCCTCGATCTGGCGCGCCATGCTGGCAAAGGCGCCAGCGGATGCGCCGTGGCGCCCGCTGGTGCAGGCCGCCCTGGCACGGGTCGGCGGGGCGCCGCCGCTCGGAGCGCCGGCTCCGGCGCTCTCCAATGAGGCGATGGCCGCGGCAAAGGATATGAATGAGGCCGACCGCGGCGAAATGATCCGTGGCATGGTCGAGCGCCTCGCCACCCGACTGAAACAAAATGGCGACGATGTCGAAGGATGGCTGCGGCTGGTACGGGCCTATATGGTGATGGGCGATCGCGACAAGGCGAAATCCGCGCTTGGCGACGCCCGTCAGGCGGTCGCCAATGACGCGGTGCGGCTGCGGCAATTGAATGAGGGCCTGAAGAATCTCGGGCTCGACGGGTAGCATGATGCCGAAAAGTGCGAAGCGGTTTTCGGATCCCATCATGCGCAGGATTAGAGGCGAGACATGACGCGCAAGCAGCGGCGTTTGACGATGATCGGCGGCTCGCTCGCGGTGCTCGCCATCGCGGCGGCCCTGGTGCTGAACGCGATGCGCGACTCGATCGTGTTCTTCTCGACGCCGACGATGCTGGCCGAAAAGCCGGTTGCCGCCGGCAAGCGTTTCCGGCTCGGCGGACTGGTGCAGCCGGGATCGCTGGTCCGCGGCGACAATCTCGCGGTCACATTCCAGGTTGCCGACGGCAGCGCCGCGCTGCCGGTTTCATTCAAGGGCATCCTGCCCGATCTGTTCCGCGAAGGGCAGGGCGTGGTCGCCGAAGGCGCCCTCGATGCGGCAGGCGTGTTCAAGGCCGATACGGTGCTGGCGAAGCACGACGAGACCTACATGCCCAAGGAAGTTGCGGACGCGCTGAAGAAGCAGGGACACTGGAAAGACGATTACGGCGCGAAGAAGCCGGATTACAGCGCCAAGCCCGCTGCCGCGTCGCAGGGCGCCTCGCCGGCGAAACAGGGAGTTTCGCCTGCGAAACAA
Organism: Bradyrhizobium ivorense; assembly: GCA_943369715.1. Lineage (GTDB taxonomy): Bacteria > Pseudomonadota > Alphaproteobacteria > Rhizobiales > Xanthobacteraceae > Bradyrhizobium > Bradyrhizobium ivorense_A. The sequence continues at coordinate 2,297 of CALROE020000369.1, read as the reverse complement.
GGGGTTTCGCAGTGATCGCGGAGTCAGGACATTACGCCCTGGTGCTGGCGCTGGCGCTGGCGCTGATCCAGTCCACGGTGCCGATCCTCGGCGCGCGCTGGCGCGATCCCGCGCTGATGAATGTCGCGCGCGCCACCGCGCTGGCGCAGCTGTTGTTCGTCGCGGCGTCGTTCGCGGCACTGGCCGCGTTGTACATCGTGTCCGACTTCTCCGTCGTCAACGTGTACGAGAACTCGCATTCGACCAAGCCGCTGCTCTACAAGATCACCGGCGTATGGGGTAATCATGAAGGCTCGATGCTGCTGTGGGTGTCGATCCTGGCGCTGTTCGGCGGCCTCGTCGCCGCCTTCGGCAACAACCTGCCGCTGTCGCTGCGCGCCTATGTGCTGGCGGTGCAGGGCTGGATCGCCAGCGCGTTCTATCTGTTCATCCTGATCACCTCGAACCCGTTCCTGCGCATCGCCAGCCCGCCGATCGAGGGCCGCGATCTCAACCCGGTGCTGCAGGACATCGGCCTCGCGGTGCATCCGCCGATGCTCTATCTCGGCTATGTCGGCTTCTCGATCTCGTTTGCATTCGCGGTCGCGGCGCTGCTCGAAGGCCGCATCGACGCGGCCTGGGCGCGCTGGGTGCGGCCGTGGACGCTGGTGGCGTGGATCTTCCTCACGCTCGGCATCGCGATGGGCTCGTACTGGGCCTATTACGAGCTCGGCTGGGGCGGCTGGTGGTTCTGGGATCCGGTCGAGAACGCCTCGCTGATGCCGTGGCTGGCCGGCACCGCGCTGCTGCATTCCGCCGTCGTGATGGAGAAGCGCAACGCGCTGAAGGTCTGGACCATCCTGCTGTCGATCCTGACCTTCTCGCTGTCGCTGCTCGGCACTTTCCTGGTGCGCTCCGGCGTGCTGACGTCGGTGCATGCGTTCGCGACCGATCCGACGCGGGGTGTGTTCATCCTGCTGATCCTGTGCATCTTCATCGGCGGCAGCCTGTCGCTCTATGCCTGGCGGGCGTCGGCGCTGAAGCAGGGCGGGCTGTTCGCGCCGATCTCGCGCGAAGGCGCGCTGGTGCTCAACAACCTGTTCCTCACCGCGGCGTGCGCGACCGTGTTCATCGGAACGCTGTATCCGCTGGCGCTGGAAGTCCTGACCGGCGACAAGATTTCGGTCGGCGCGCCGTTTTTCAACCTGACCTTCGGGCCGCTGTTCCTGCCCTTGATGATCGCGGTGCCGTTCGGGCCGCTGCTGGCGTGGAAGCGCGGCGATCTGCTGGGTGCTGCGCAGCGCCTGACAGCTGCCGGCATCGCGGCGCTGCTCGCGGTCGCCATGCTGTGGGCGTGGACGCGCGGCGGCAATGCCTTCGCGCCGCTCGCCATCGGGCTCGCCGTGTTTGTGATCGCGGGTGCGTTGACCGACCTCGTCGAGCGCACCGGCCTGTTCCGGGTGCCGTTCGCCACCGCGACGCGACGCGCGCGGGGGCTGCCGCGCGCGACCTGGGGCTCGGCGTTCGCCCATGCCGGCGTCGGCGTCGCCCTGATCGGGATCGTCTGCGAAACCACGTGGAACAGCGAGTATATCGGATCGATGCGGCCCGACGACGTCGCCAGAATCGCCGGTTACCAGCTGAAGCTTGAAGATGTGACGCAGCGGCAGGGACCGAATTTCCGCGAAATGCTGGCGCGGTTCACGGTCAGCCTCGATGGCGAGCGGCTCAGCGACATGACGCCGTCGAAACGTAATTTTACCACGCGAGGCTCCTCGACCACCGAGGCAGCTCTGCTGACGCGCGGCGCCAGCCAGCTCTATGTCTCGCTGGGCGAGACCACCGCCGACGGCGCCATCGCGGTGCGCATCTATCACAAGCCGCTGGTGCTGCTGATCTGGTGGGGTCCCATACTGATGGCGCTCGGCGGCGTGCTGTCGTTGTCGGACCGCAGGCTGCGGGTCGGGGCGCCGAAGCCCGCGAAGTCCCTGCGCGGCCTGCAGGCGGCGGAGTAGGAACTCACCTCATCCTGAGGAGCCGCGAAGCGGCGTCTCGAAGGATGAGTTCTCGGTGACGCCATCCTTCGAGACGCATCCTTCGGATGCTCCTCGGGATGAGGAGAGAATATGCGGAAGCTGTTTGCGATATCATTCGTCCTGATGACGGCCCTTGCCGCCCCGGTTGCCCATGCCGTGCAGCCCGACGAGGTCATGTCCGATCCGGCCAGGGAATCCCGGGCGCGGGAGCTGTCGCGCGAGCTGCGCTGCATGGTGTGCCAGAACCAGTCGATCGACGATTCCGATGCGCCGCTGGCGCGC
>CALROE020000368.1:0-4691 GCA_943369715.1 Bradyrhizobium ivorense | reverse complement strand
TGACCAAATGATCCCTGATTATCTGCAGCGAGTTTCGGACCGGATCGGAGCCTATGCCGCCAACGACCAACCGCTCGCAGCCGCCGGCAACAAGGTCGCGCTGGTGCTGGCAGGCAATGCACCGTTCTATCCGCTCTATGTGATCGCGCTGGCCGGCAACGACGGGATGCCGTGGCTGCTGATGACGCTGCTGGCTTTTCCGGTATTCCTCATGGTGCCTGCGATCGCGCGACGTCATCCCCGGGCCGGCAGGATAACCTTGTCGCTCGCCGGAACGATCCACACGGTATCGTGCACCTGGGCGCTTGGAGAAAAATCCGGGACCGAACTCTTCTTGATCCCCTGCATCGCGCTGGCGGGCCTGCTGTTCGGGGTGGGCGAACGCATATGGATGCTGCTGCTGGCGGCGCCGCCGTTCGCCGCCTGGCTGTTGCTGCATGGAAACTACGGCGCGCCGCCCTACCTCTATCCGGACGACGCCTATGCCGCGCTTCTCTCCATGAACGCCATCAGCGTCGGCACGCTCTCGATTTTCCTCGGAATTGTCTTTTCCGGGCTCTACGCTGCGCCGGCCAAACCCGCGCCGCGCGCCTGAGTGCGTGCCGCGCGCGAGGATAGCGCGCGATGCCCCGGCGGTGATCGAATTCGATGCTGCATCGTCCGGCGTTTTCGGTGCGATGCGCTAGCGCCCTAGCGATTCGGCAACAGCGGCGCGATCCGGTCGATCCGGTTGCTCCAGATGCCCCCGGCAAAGCCTGGTGGCAACAATGCGAGGTCGTCGGGCCGATCGATACCGCTGGAGAAATCCTCACCGTCATGGCGTCCGATGATGAAGACGGCCGAGCCATGGTCGTTCATCCGGTTGAGAAACCGGTTCGGCCAGCCCCACAGCCACGGCGCATAATTGACCGGCACCAGCAGCACGCTGCGTTCGCAATGGGGCGGGACGTAACCGGACCATCCCAGCAGGAAATAGCGGATCAGGCAGCGCTTCAGCGTCGTTCCTGACATCGCGGGGATGTCGAGCATCTGCCGCGCGGCCGCCATCGGCAGGGCGCCGCCGTAGATCATCAGCCGCTGCAATTGTTGTTGCGGCAGCGATTTGAGGCGTTCGGCGAGCCGCCGGCCTTCGCTTTCATCGTTGCTCTTGATGTGGATCAGGAAGCGCTTGTCGGGAAAGGCGCCGAGCACCTCGTCGAGCGAGGGAAGCAGGCCGATCCCGGTGCCGCGCAGCGGAAAGGTGTTGCCGCCGTCGGCGGTATAGCCATGGCCGACGTCGAGCTTTTTCAGATCGGCGAGGCTGTGTTCGCGTGTCACGCCGTGGCCGTCGGTGCGGCAGTCCAGGGTCCAGTCATGGAATACGGCGATCTGGCCGTCGGTGGTCGGGTGAATGTCGAGTTCGACGATGTCGGCGCCGGCGGCGAATGCCGCGCGCATCGAGGGCAGGGTGTTCTCGATGAAGGCGTGCTCGGGCGGAAGGATTCGCGCCGCGGTGCAGGTCGTCGCCGTCAGGCCCGTCGCGGGATAGGTCTGGGCCAGCCCGCGATGCGCCAGCAGGGTGAGCTTCGTCTGCGGCGAAACCCAGAGCGAGCTGTTGCAAGCCGCGACTACGCCGGCAATGAGGAGAGTGAGAAGCAGTCCAAGCCGGAAGATACGACGCATGGTGGCCCCGAAGAATTACGAGCGGACCACGCAAGTCGTTTGGGGCGAAAGCACGGCGTTCCCAACTCGTCATTGCGAGGAGCGCTTGTCCGCCGAAGCCCGCCTTCGGGCGAAGGCGGATGCGACGAAGCAATCCATTCTTCCTTTGCTTGGTTGATGGATTGCTTCGCTGCGCTCGCAACGACGTTGAGGGGGCGTGCGGCCTATCTTAAGCCGCAGGCGTAATCGTCAGGCCATCTCTTTCGTCAGGTTCTCCGCGACCTTGTCGAGGAAGCCTGTGGTGGAGAGCCAGCGCTGGTCGGCGCCGACCAGCAGGGCCAGATCCTTGGTCATGAAGCCGGCCTCGACGGTGTCGACGCAGACCTTTTCCAGCGTCAGCGCGAATTTCGCCAGGGCCTCGTTGTTGTCGAGCTTGGCGCGATGCGACAGGCCACGGGTCCAGGCGAAGATCGAGGCGATCGAATTGGTCGAGGTCTCCTTGCCCTTCTGGTGTTCGCGGTAATGCCGCGTCACCGTGCCGTGGGCGGCTTCGGCTTCGACGGTGTTGCCGTCGGGCGTCATCAGCACCGAGGTCATCAGGCCGAGCGAGCCGTAACCCTGCGCCACGGTATCGGACTGCACGTCGCCGTCGTAGTTCTTGCAGGCCCAGACGTAGCCGCCCGACCACTTCATCGCGGCGGCGACCATGTCGTCGATCAGGCGGTGCTCGTAGGTGATCTTCTTGGCTTCGAACTGCGACTTGAACTCCTTGTCGTAGATGTCCTGGAAGATGTCCTTGAAGCGGCCGTCATAGACCTTGAGGATGGTGTTCTTGGTCGACAGGTACACCGAATAGTTCTTGGCGAGGCCCTGGTTGAGCGAGGCGCGGGCGAAATCGGCGATCGAATCGTCGAGGTTGTACATCGCCAGCGCGATGCCGGCGGAGGGCGCCTTGTACACTTCGCGCTCGATCACCTTGCCGTCCTCGCCGACGAACTTCATCGTCAGCGTGCCCTTGCCCGGAAACATGAAGTCGGTGGCGCGGTACTGGTCGCCGAAGGCGTGACGGCCGATGATGATCGGTTTGGTCCAGCCCGGCACCAGCCGCGGCACGTTCTTGCAGATGATGGGTTCGCGGAACACGACGCCGCCGAGGATGTTGCGGATGGTGCCGTTCGGCGACTTCCACATCTGCTTGAGGCCGAACTCCTTCACCCGGGCTTCGTCCGGGGTGATGGTGGCGCATTTGACGCCGACGCCGTATTTCTTGATGGCTTCGGCGGCGTCGATGGTGACCTGGTCGTTGGTCTGGTCGCGGTATTCCATCCCGAGGTCGTAATACTGCAGGTCAATATCGAGGAACGGGTTGATCAGCTTGTCCTTGATGTATTGCCAGATGATCCGGGTCATCTCGTCGCCATCGAGTTCGACGACGGGGTTGGTCACCTTGATTTTTGCCATGGCAGATCGGGCCTTTTCGAAAAACAGCGCGTTTCGGGACGGATGGGGTGATGGTGCCGTGGCTATAGCACCCGAAAACGCGGGCTGGAAGGCGAATGGCAGGGCTGATCCGGCTGGTTTTCGGGCCAGAGCGAAACTTCAGACGAGGCCGAAACGGCGTTCCAGCCAGCTTCGCGTCTTGCCCGGCCGCATGGCGCGGATCACCCTGGCGGCGTCGCCGGGAGCCCGCGCGTTCCTGATTTCCGCGATGTGCAGATAGAGCCGGGCGGCGCGCCAGCTGTGGTCCGGATGGCAAAGCTCCAGAATTCTGTTCCACACCGGCTCGGCATGGCCGGGGTCCGCCGCGAAACAGGCGCTCCAGAGAATTTCCAGCGCGTAGGCCTGCGACGCGCGGGGCTCGACCCGCGATGCCAGCGCAAGACACTTTTTCAGCTCGCGCCCGGCGAAGTTGAGCTGCCCCCGCCGGAATGCCACGCCAAGCGGCCACGCCATCACCGCCACCGTGCCATAGACGTCAGGGCATGATTGCGCCTCGCGCGCGGCTTCCTCCAGAATCGCCGGGACCAGCCGCTGATCCGCGTGCTCCGCAACCGAGGCGAGAGCCTGGACCCGATACCACGCATCGGGGCAGCCGCGCGCGGCCTGCAGCGCCTTGCCGGTGTCGGTCGGCGCCAACTGCCCCGCCAAGTGACGGCCGGTCAGGGAGGCACGCGAAGGCGTGGGTGTATGGGGATAGCGCTGCTGCTGCGAGGACATGACGCTTGGTCGCGGCGAGAGCGGACGCGGTTCGCGGCAGAACTGCCTCTCGCTCGGCTGAGGGCGCTAATGCGAGATGGCTTTTGGTTGAATTGGCCGTCTGCGGATTTCGGTTTACCTCTCCCCAGCGGGGAGAGGTCGATTTGCGCAGCAAATCGGGTGAGGGGGTGCTGGCCCCAGCGAGAGGCCGTAACCCCTCACCCGGCGCTGCGCGCCGACCTCTCCCGAAGGGAGAGGTGAATTCCCGTGCTGTTCAACCTAATCTCATCGCCCTCTAGAACGCCGCTTGCGTCGCCGTGCCGGCCACCACGTACCAGGTGACGAACAGCCCGCAGATCAGCGCGCCCGGCAGGCTGGAGCCGGTGCGCCGCCAGGTGAAGGTCGCGACCACGGCGCATATCCCGAGCAGCGGCACGAACTGGATCGCGATAATGGTGGAGAGCGGCACGAAACCGGGATCGGGCAGCGGGTTGAACAGCTTTCCTGATAGCCACAGCGTGCCGTATTGCAGCACCAGCAGCACGATGAAGCCCAGCGTCAGCGCCAGAATATTGGTGAGATAGAGCGCGCCGCGCCCTGAGCCCATGGTCGAGAAATTCCGGTGCATCACATGCAGCGCGACCACGAAAAACGCCGTGAACGGAACGAGGTAGATCAGGAAGATCACAAACTGCTTGGCGCTCATCAGTTTCAGCGCGACGATCCAGAACCGGAAATCGATCTTGAAGACGAGATCGGCCAGCCACAGCGCGGCGTAGCCGACAATGACAGTGGCCACCGCGATCACGACCGACTGGAGCACGATGCCGCCGCGGCTGGCGCGCTTCGGCGCG
>CALROE020000367.1:0-4701 GCA_943369715.1 Bradyrhizobium ivorense | reverse complement strand
CCAAACTCCATCACCGAACCTCGCGGGCGCTGCTGGCGAGATGAATGGTTCGGTGATGTTCCGAAGTTCGTTCGCAGAAACTCCGGTGCGCGACGTCATGCATGTTGGATCCGTGTCGATCGAGGTGCCATCCACATGGATTAGCAAGCACCGCGCCAAAACAGACCGCCGCGCGCAATTCATCCGACTTGCACGAAATATGCGCACGCCGGATGATTTAATCATCGATCTTTGCCTATGCTTCACCCAGAAAAACCAGATCCATGACTCCACTGAATACCCGATGAAGCTAATCTATGAAGAACGGTCCGCACCACCGATCCTGCATTTGAAGATGAGCCGAATTCATCTGGAGCAAAGAGCTTGACTGGTTTCACGGCAATCACCGCGGAGAATTGTTTCGAAGCCCGTATGGACCAGTGCCGACGATCCGTCATTTCGCTGTTGTTGCCGGCGGCGGCGGCAACATGGAACGGCGAAGCACAGACCGGGAAAGCAGCATGACATTCGAACAGATGAGGATATTTCTCGAGGCCGCGCATTACGGCAGCTTCACCCATGCCGCCGAGCGGCTGGGCCTCACTCAATCGGCGGTCAGCGTCTCCATCAAGAAGCTCGAGGAGAGGCATAACGTTCTGCTGTTCGACCGGTCAGGCCGGCGTTTGATACTCACCGACGCCGGTCAGGTTCTGCTCAGCGAAGCCGAGCGCATCCTGCGCGACGTCGAGCTCACCATCCGGCGCGTCGAAAGCCGGCGCGCGCCGGACCCCTTCCCTGTCGTGGCGTGCACGGCGAACGCCTACGATTTCTGGATGCCGGAACTGCTCGCACGGATCGGACTGTCGGGCGACGACGGCAATGTCGACCTCGTTCGCGGTACGGTAGACGAGGTCACCTCGTGGGTGATGCGCGGCACCGCCGACTTCGGCATTACCAATGTCGTTCCCAGCCATCCCCAATTTCGCCAGATCGGCGTATTCTCAGATCGCATCGTTTTATGCGGGCGCCCGGAAAAGGTGAGCAAAATCTCCGACGGTTTCGCCTGGCCTCAATTGATCGAGCATGCTCCGATACTCTGGGAACAGAGCGATCTGACACCGACGCTCACCGCGGCGCTGGATGCGCACAGGGTGAACATACCCCGTATCGCGCATTCCCGGCTCAAGCTGACGTCCAGTTCGGCCGTCATCTCCGCATTGCAAGGCGGCCACGACATCGGATTTGTATCCGAGAAGGCCGCGAAGTCAGCGTTGTCTTCCAACACACTGACGCGCATTGGAAGCATCGAGGTTCCGGTTCGCTACTGGATGTTCGCTTTGCGGGAGCATGACCTCGAGCCGTTCGCCTCCCGGATCGCCAGGGCAGCGATTTCGACGTAACGCCCATCAAGAGCCCTTCAGGACACCCTGGTCGGAAACAGAATACACGTTAAATATTTGGTAAATTACAATAAAATCCCATAACTGACCGATTTTGACACTGTAAAGATTTTGCTTGACGCCACCAGCGGCAACCCGTATTTATCTTTCCATTGTAAAGATAGGCCCGACGAGGTTCGTCATGATGATATTCCTGATCCTGCTCCCCTTCGGCGTCTTCTCGCTGCTGATGCTGGCGACCGCGGCCGAAATGGCGCTGTTCGCTGCAGCCGCGACCGGGCTATTCGTTATCGCCTATGACCTGATCCGCGGCCGTCAGCTCAAGATGCTCGGCGCGGGCTCCGTGGCGCTGTTTCTCGGGTTGGGGCTTTACCTCGCGCTGGTCGATCCCAGCCTCAGCTCTTCGGCCATCAAGCTCGCGGTTGATGCCGGCGTGCTCGGGATCTCGCTGACGTCGATTGCAATCCGCAAGCCTTTCACGCTGCAATACGCTCGCGAAGTGGTCGATGCCGAAACCCTCGAGTTGCCAGGGTTTCTGAAAGCGAATTACACCATCGCCTGGGCCTGGGCCGCCTGCTTCCTGCTGATGATGATCGGCAATATCCTGATGATCTATGTACCGGGCCTGCCGCTGTGGTCCGGACTTGCGATCGCCTTTGCCGCCCGCAGCACCGCGGTCTATTTCACCAGATGGTATCCGGGCTACCGCCGAGCCAAGTTCGCGACGCCGGTCAGCTCCGCCGGAGCGCTGTCCGGTTCCTGAACAGTGTGCAAGAAACCAGTCGATCCCCCGGGCAGAGCATAACGATGAAAAACATATTCGGCCGACTGGCCCAGGACTTCCTCTCCACCATCGTATTCCTGGCCATCTATCTGATCACCGACAACGTCATCCTGGCGACCGCAGTGGCGATTGCCGGCGCGGTTGGCCAGGTGATTTACGCCCGCTACACGGGACAGGAGCTCGGCTACATGACCTGGGCCAGCCTTGGCCTCGTCATCGTGCTCGGCGGCGCCACGCTCCTGACCCACGATCCCCGCTTCGTCCTGGCAAAACCCGCGATCGGGCATTTTGCCATCGGCGCGATCATGCTGAAGCGCGGCTGGATGCTGCGCTACATGCCGCCGCTCGTGACCCAGACCGTTCCGGAATATGTCACGGTCGCTGGCTACGCCTGGGCGGCGCTGATGTTCGTGCTCGGCGCCGGCACCATCGCGGTTGCCGCCTCCGGTGACATCAAACTGTGGGCGTTCTATGTGTCGGTGGTCCTGATCGGAGCCAAGGTCGCCGCCTTCGGCGTGCAGTATCTGGCGTTTCGCGTCCTCGTCGGCAGCCGGATCCGCGCCGCCGCCCGCGCCTGATCGCCGCAACCGCCCTATTGGGCACGGGCCGCAAGATGCGCTATACCGCCGCCCGTACCTGCCCTGTCCCAGAACCATTCCGGTTTTGCGAAGCAACGCGTGAGGAGAGCTGAAGATGGCCGTCGACGGAAACTGGAATATCGTCATGACTACCCCGATGGGCGAGCGCAAGGCGACGCTGACCCTGAAGGCCGCCGGCGCCACGCTGACGGGCACGCAGGGCGCCGACGGCAATTCCGGCGAGATCTTCGACGGCACCGTTTCCGGCGACGACGTCGCCTGGAAAATCTCGATCACCAACCCGATGCCGCTGACGCTGGCCTTCTCCGGCAAGGTGGCCGGCGACAGCATGTCCGGCGAAATGGGCATCGGCCCGATGGGCAGCTTCCCGTTCACGGGAACAAGGGCGTAACGGCACTTTTCTCCGTGTCCCGGACGCGGTGCAGCGCTCTTCACGCTGCTCCGCGGAGCCGGGACCCACGAGCGCGGCTACTGAGCGTGGCCCCCGGATCTGCAACGCATCGTCGCTACTTCGGGCGGCCGGGCACGATGGCAATCGGATTGAAGGTGTAGACCGCCTCGCCATGCTGGTTGTAGGCGGTCCACTTGATGCGGGCGATGCCTTGAGGCTTGGTCCGCGAAGGCGCCAGTTCAACCACCTCCCCTTCGAGATGGATGCTATCGCCGGGCCGCACCGGCTTCAGCCAGCGGAGATCGTCGACACCGGCGCCGAACAGCGGGTGTGGCCCGAACGGGCGGGCATTCGTGGCGAGCCGCATGGCAATCGCCGCCGTGTGCCAGCCGGAAGCGGCGAGGCCACCAAGAATAGACGTCTTCGCCGCCTCCTCGTCGAGATGGAACGGCTGCGGATCATATTCCGATGCGAAGCGGATGATGTCTTCCTTCGACACCGTCACCGCATCGCTCTTGAACCGCATCCCGACCTCGAGGTCGTCGAACCATTCGATCATCTGATCCCGCTCACATTCACGCCGAACCCGACTAACCCAGATTCAACTCCTTGAAGAAATCATTGCCCTTGTCGTCGATGATGATGAAGGCCGGAAAATCCTCGACCTCGATGCGCCAGATCGCTTCCATGCCGAGTTCGGGATATTCCACCACCTCGACCTTCCTGATGCAGTGCTCGGCGAGATTGGCCGCGGAGCCGCCGACCGAGCCGAGATAGAAGCCGCCATGCTTCTTGCAGGCCTCGCGCACCGCGACCGCGCGGTTGCCCTTCGCCACCATCACCATCGAGCCGCCCGCGGCCTGGAACTGGTCGACGAAGGAATCCATCCGTCCCGCCGTGGTCGGGCCGAACGCGCCGGAGGCGTAACCGTCGGGCGTCTTGGCCGGACCCGCGTAATAGACCGGATGATTCTTGAAATAGTCCGGCAGCGGCTCGCCCCTGTCGAGACGCTCGCGCAGTTTGGCATGGGCGGAATCGCGCGCCACGATCATGGTGCCCGACAGCGACAGCCGCGTCTTGATCGGATGTTTTGAGAGCGTTGCCAGAATATCCTTCATCGGCTGGTTGAGGTCGATCTTGACTACCTCGCCGCCGAGCGCCTGCTCCACCGCCGGCAGATATTGCGCGGGGTTATGCTCGAGCTCCTCGAGATAGACGCCGTCCCTGGTAATTTTGCCGAGCACCTGGCGGTCCGCCGAGCAGGACACGCCGAGCCCGATCGGCAGCGATGCGCCATGGCGCGGCAGCCGGATCACGCGCACGTCGTGACAGAAATACTTGCCGCCGAACTGCGCGCCGACGCCGAGCGACTGCGTCATCTTCAGGATTTCCTGCTCCATCTCCAGATCGCGAAACGCGTTGCCATCGGGGGAGCCGTGCGTCGGTAGTGCGTCGAGATAGCGCGCCGAGGCGAGCTTGACCGTCTTCATGCAGAGCTCGGCCGAGGTGCCGCCGATCACGATGGCGAGGTGATAGGGCGGGCACGCC
>CALROE020000366.1:0-4704 GCA_943369715.1 Bradyrhizobium ivorense | reverse complement strand
TCCTTTGCCAAGGTCCGCGCCAAGGCGAGCCGCCATGCCAGGAACAATCCGCTGGCGCTGTTCCGCAAGGAAGTTACCGCCGACGACGTCATGAACGACCAAGTGATCTGGCCGGGCGTGATGACCCGGCTGATGGCGTGCCCGCCGACCTGCGGCGGCGCGGCGGCAATTCTGGTCTCGGAGAAGTTCGCCAGCCAGCATGGCCTGCGCAAGGACGTCCGGATCGCCGCCCAGGCGATGACCACCGATACGCCGTCGACGTTCGATGCCGGCGACATGATGCGGGTCGTCGGTTTCGATATGGCGCGCGAGGCCGCCAACAAGGTCTATCAGGCGGCCGGCGTCGGGCCTGAGGATCTCGACGTGGTCGAACTGCACGATTGCTTCGCCCAGAACGAGCTGATCACCTACGAGGCATTGGGACTGTGTCCCGAGGGCGATGCCGCGAAATTCATCGACGATGGCGACAATACCTACGGCGGCAAGTTCGTCACCAACCCCTCCGGCGGCCTGCTGTCGAAGGGGCATCCGCTCGGCGCGACCGGATTGGCGCAATGCTATGAACTGACCCGCCAATTGCGGGGCACCGCCGACGCCACCCAGGTCGATGGCGCGCGCCTCGGATTGCAACACAATCTCGGCCTTGGCGGCGCCTGCGTCGTGACGCTGTACGAGCGCGCATAAGGAAAAGCCATGGTCGATCAATCCGCCGTCGGGCGCAGCTTTACGCCGGTCACCGCGCGCGTCGAGCCCGGACGCCTGCGTTATTTCCTCGACACGCTTGCCGAGCGCAATCCGGTCTATCGCGATGAGACGGTCTCACGGGCCCAGGGCTATCGGGCGACGCCGGTGCCGCCGACCTATCTGTTCTGCCTCGAGATGCTGGACAACGAGCGTCCGTTCGAGTTCCTGACCGAGTTGAAGATCGATCTCGGCCGTGTGTTGCATGGCGAACAGCGCTTCACCTACCACGCTCCCGTTGTCGTCGGCGACACCCTTACCTTCAAGTCACGCGTCACCGGCGTCACCGACAAGAAGGGCGGCGCGATGACGATGGTGGCGGTCGAAACCGAGGTCACCAATCAGGACGGCGTTCACGTCGCCGATACCGCGCGCACCATTGTCGTGCGGAATTAGGAAGAAACATGAGCGCAACGGCAATCAGCCATCCGGCGGTCGGCGACCGCATCGTCCACAAGACATTTCCGCCGATCACGCGCCATACACTCGCGTTGTATTGCGGCGCTTCCGGCGATCATAATCCGATGCATGTCGATATCGATTTCGCCAAGGCCTCGGGTTTTCCGGATGTGTTCTCGCACGGCATGCTGGTCATGGGTTATCTCGGCCAGGCGCTGACCGATGCGGTTCCGCCGGGCCGTATTCGTTCGTTTTCGACACGCTTCGCTGCGATCACGCAGCTCGGTGCGCGCCTGAGCTGCGAGGGCCATGTCACCGAGTTGATCGAGGACAAGGGCGAGAAGCAAGCCAGGCTCGCACTGACCACCAAGGACGAGACCGGCGAGATCAAGCTCGCCGGAGAAGCCATCATCGCGCTCTGATCGAGGATACCAGATGTCGAAACTCAAGGGAAAAGTCGCACTCGTCACCGGTTCGGGGCGCGGCATCGGGCGCGCCATCGCGTTGAAGCTCGCCAGCGAGGGCGCCAGGGTCGTGGTCAATGACCTCGATGCGGCGCCCGGCGACGCGGTTGCCGCCGAGATCAGGGCGAGCGGCGGCGAGGCGATCGCGGTCAACGGCAGCGTGTCCGAGACCGGCTTTGCCGATCGTTTCGTCGGCGCCGCCATGGAGACGTTCGGCGGCCTCGACATCATCGTCAACAATGCCGGCTACACCTGGGATTCGACAATCCAGAAGATGACCGACGAGCAGTTCCAGGCCATGCTCGACGTGCACCTGGTCGCGCCGTTCCGCATATTGCGCGCCGCCGCCGAGCCGATCCGGATCATGGCCAAGAAGGAAGCCGAAGCCGGCCGCGAGGTTTTCCGCAAGGTCGTCAATATCTCCTCGATCGCGGGGCTCTACGGCAATGCCGGGCAGGCCAGCTATTCGTCGGCCAAGGCGTCGCTGGTCGGGCTGACGCGCACGATGTGCAAGGAGTGGGGACGCTACAAGGTCAACGTCAATTGCGTGGCCTTCGGCCTGATCAACACCCGGCTGACCCAGCCGATCGAGGCGCAGCAGAAGACCATCGACGTCGCCGGGCGCGACATCAAGGTCGGGGTGCAGCCGCAAATGCTCGACGCCATGGCCCGAATGATCCCGCTCGGGCGCGGTGGCACACCGGAAGAGGCTGCGGACGCGGTTTACCTGTTTTGCAGTCCGGAATCGAACTACATCAGCGGTCAAGTCGTTGTCGCCGGCGGCGGCCTCCTGATTTAAGGTACGGATGCATCCAGTCGGAAGCTCTGGTCTCGCCGCGGATACTGGCGTTACATGGGCTTGCTGCCGTGCAACGCGTTGTTGCATCCATTCTCTCGTGCGAGGCGATACCGAATGACCTACCGTTCCTCCTGGATGACTGAAGAGCTGGACGTGTTTCGCGATCAGTTCCGCAGATTTCTCGCCAAGGATCTGGCTCCGCATGCCGACAAATGGCGTCAGCAGAAACTGGTCGATCGTTCGGCATGGCGGGCCCTGGGGGAGATGGGCGCCTTGCTGCCGAGCGTGCCCGAGGCCTATGGCGGCCTTGGCGCCAGCTTCGCCTACGACGCCGCCGTGATCGAGGACATCGAAAGCGTGGTACCGGAAGTCACGACCGGGGTTTCGGTGCACAGCGGCATCGTCGCGCACTACATCCTGAACTATGGTTCCGAGGAACAGAAACTGCGCTGGCTGCCGAAAATGGCAAGCGGCGAGTTCGTCGGCGCCATCGCCATGACCGAGCCCGGCACCGGGTCCGACCTGCAAGGCGTGCGGACGACCGCCAAGAAGCAGGGCAACAATTATGTGATCAACGGCCAGAAGACCTTCATCACCAACGGCCAGGCCGCCGACCTCATCATCGTGGTGGCGCGCACCGGCGGGCCGGGCGCCAAGGGCCTTTCCCTGATCGTGGTCGAGGCCGCCGGCAATGATGGCTTCCGGCGCGGGCGAAACCTCGACAAGATAGGGTTGCAGGCGTCCGACACCTCCGAATTGTTCTTCGACAACGCCGTGGTGCCGCCCGAAAACCTGCTCGGCGGAGAGGAGGGCAGTGGCTTCGCTCAACTGATGCAGCAATTGCCGCAGGAGCGCCTGTTGCTCGCGATCGGCGCCGTGGCTTCGATGGAGCGCGCCGTCAGGCTGACGGCTGATTACACGAAAGAGCGCAAGGCGTTCGGCCAGCCGATCATCGAGTTCCAGAATACGGCTTTCACGCTCGCCGAACGCAAGACCGAAGCCACCATCGCGCGGGTGTTCGTCGACTGGTGCATCGAGCGTCTCATCGCCCGCGAACTCGACACCGTCACGGCGTCGATGGCCAAGTGGTGGTGTTCGCAGAAACAGGTCGAGACCGCCGACGAGTGCCTGCAGCTTCACGGCGGCTACGGCTACATGCAGGAATATCCGATATCGCGGATGTTCATCGACGCGCGGATTCAGAAGATCTACGGCGGCACCAACGAGATCATGAAGCTTTTGATTGCGCGATCCCTGTAACGGGCGCGTGCAGCTAAGGTCGGACCGGGGACTACGGGCACTTCGGCGGCCTCAGGCAGAAAGCGAGTATGGTATGTCGATGGTCTCACCGAGCGCGTTTTTCCGTATGCGAAGCATGCCGGCAGCGGCGTGGAAGCACACCGCCTTCTCCAAGAGGCCGCCGCGATCGCGCCGGGCCGGATCGGCGGTCAATCCTTCTTGTCGCCGCTGTCCTCGTCGTCCTTGACCAGCGGCAGCAGCCTCAGCGTCAGGAACGTAAAGACCGCGACCGTCACTGCCACATCGAAAGCGCCGAGCCCGACCGAGACGCCGATCGCGCCGGTGGCCCACAGGCTGGCCGCGGTCGCGGTGCCCAGCACGGTGGTGCCCTGTTTGAGGATGGCGCCGCCGCCGATGAAGCCGATGCCGGTGATCAGGCCTTCGATGACTTTCGCCATGCCGTCGGGCGAATGCACCAGCAGGCTCTCGCTGGCCTGCACGAAGCCGCAGCTCGCCATGGCCACCAGCGGAAACGTTCGCAGGCCGGCGCTGCGGGCTTTCTTCTCGCGATCCCAGCCGATCGGCGCCGCGAGCGCGAAGGCTGCGGCCAGGGCCATCACGTGGGCTCCGATTTGAAATCTGTCCAAGGTGCGCGCTCGCTTTGAGAGGGTATGTCGAAGACAAAGCGGCCGGACGGGCCCGGTTCCGGGCATGCGCCATTCTGAAGCAGCGCAGGCTGGCAAAATGGAATTTTGCCAGCCTGCGATTGTCGAAGCGTTACACGCCCGGGTCGGATTCAACCCATTACGGCTTGAAAACGTATCCCGGTCCGATCGCCACGTCCGCCGGGATCGGCGGCAGATCGGCGAACAGTTCGGGGCTGTCCTTCATGACCTTCAGGATGTGCTTCGGTTCGATGTGCTTGTTGACATCGAATGTGGCCTTCAGGATGCCGAGGCGGTTGAGGCGGTCTTCCGCGCTCCACAGCGCCCGGTAATTATTCGCCGAAAGCCGGCGGTCCGCCTGCTGGATGTTGAACTGCATCGCGGCTTCGGCGATTTC
>CALROE020000365.1:0-4704 GCA_943369715.1 Bradyrhizobium ivorense | reverse complement strand
GTCAACGGCACGGCATCGCCCGTGGTGGCGGGCTTCACCTACAACGACCAGAATCCGGGTAGCACCGGCCGCATTCCGACGACCCTGGTCGTCAGCGTGCCGCTGGGCAACGCGGCGCAGACCGTGGCCGCGGTGTGGTACGGCGTACGCGGCAGCACGGTCATCATCGACAGTCCGGCGACCCTCAGCGCGATCCTCGATTAGGCCGGATCGGCGCCGGCCGGTCGCGGCACCTTCGGATCCCACGCAGCAGGCGGCGGGCGGAAGGCAGACTTCCGGTTGCGGCAAGGGAAATGGGCTAACAACACAGGTGCTTTTGTGGCACATGGTGCTGCCGTCCGGATGATCGGACGAACCGCACCATTTCCGAGATCGCCATGCCTGCACCCAAGCCGCCCGCCTTCGAGACCCTGAGCCTGCATGCCGGCCAGCGTCCGGATCCCGTCACAGGCGCGCGCGCGGTCCCGATCTACCAGACCACATCCTACGTCTTCCAGGATTCCGAGCACGCTGCGGCACTGTTCAATCTGGAGCGCGCCGGGCATATCTACACCCGGATTTCGAATCCGACGACGGCGGTGCTGGAAGAGCGGCTGGCGGCGCTGGAAAGCGGCGTCGGCGCGATCTGCACCGCGAGCGGCATGGCCGCGTTGCATCTGGCGATCGCGACGCTGCTCAACGCCGGCGACCATGTCGTCGCCTCCGCTTCGCTCTATGGCGGCACCATCAACCTGCTGGCGCATACGCTGCCGCGTTTCGGCATCACGACAACTTTCGTCAAGCCGCGCGAACTGGACGCATTCCGTGCGGCGATCCAGCCCAATACCCGCCTGGTGATCGGCGAGACCATCGGCAATCCCGGTCTCGAAGTGCTGGATATCCCTGAGGTCGCCGCCATCGCGCATGGCGCCAAAATTCCGCTCTTGATCGACAACACCTTTGCCACGCCCTATCTCAGCCGGCCGATCGAGCTCGGCGCCGATATCGTGATGAATTCGGCGACCAAATGGATCGGCGGTCATGGCATCGCGATCGGCGGCGTCATCGTCGATGGCGGCCGGTTCGACTGGCGCGCTTCCGGCAAGTTTCCACAGTTGACCGAACCCTATGCCGGCTATCACGGCATCGTCTTCGACGAGCAATTCGGCCAGGCCGCCTTCATCATGCGGGCGCGCACCGAAGGCCTGCGCGACTTCGGCGCCTGCCTGTCGCCGACCAATGCGTTCCAATTACTGCAGGGCGTCGAGACGCTCGGCGTCCGCATGGACCGCCATATCGCCAATACCCATGTGGTGCTGGAGGCCCTGACCGCCAACAAGGCGGTCGAATGGGTGCTGCATCCCTCGCTGCCAAACCACCCCGACCATGAACTCGCCAAGACGCTGCTGCCGCGCGGCGCGGGTTCGATCGTCAGTTTCGGCATCAAGGGCGGCCGTGCCGCCGGCAAGAAATTCATCGAGTCGCTCCGCATGATCAGCCATCTCGCCAATGTCGGCGACGCCAAGACGCTGGTCATTCACCCCGCCAGCACCACCCATCAGCAGATGGATGCCGCGCAACTCAAGGCCTCAGGGATCGGCGAGGAACTGGTGCGGTTGTCGGTCGGCATCGAATCCGCGGCCGACATCGTCGACGATCTCGGCCAGGCGCTCCGTATTTCGCAGAAGGCTTGAGCCATGCAATTCACCGTCAACGGCATTGACACCTTCGTCGCCACCGGCGGCCGCGAATTCGACAAGTCGCTGCCGACAATCGTGCTGCTGCACGGCGCCGGTTTCGATCACACCACATGGGCGCTGCATTCCCGCTGGTTCGCGCATCACGGTTTTGGCGTGCTGGCGCCGGACCTGCCGGGCCACGGACGCTCGGGCGGCGCGCCGCTGGCCACCATCGCCGACATGGCCGACTGGACCGCGGCATTGCTCGATGCCGCTGGTGCCGCGACGGCACGGCTGGTCGGTCATTCCATGGGATCGCTGATAGCGCTGGAGACCGCAGCGCGGCACCCGGCAAAAGTGTCGGCGTTGAGCCTGATCGGCACGGCGGCCACCATGACGGTCGGCCCCGATCTGCTCAAGGCCGCCGAAGCCAACGACCATGACGCCGTCGACATGGTTTCGATCTGGGGCCTCGGTTTTCAGGCCGAACTCGGCGGCAGCCTCGCGCCCGGCCTGTGGATGCACACCGGCGCGCAGCGCGTGCTGGAACAATGCCGGCCCGGCGTGCTGTTCAACGACCTGTCGGCCTGCAACGCCTATCAGGGCGCACTCGCCGCCGCCGCGCAAATCAAAATCCCGGCCACGCTCATTCTCGGCGAACGCGACATGATGACCCCCGCAAGGGCCGGCAAGGCGCTCGCCGCCGCACTGCCGAATTCACGCACCGTGGTGCTATCAGGCGCCGGCCACATGATGATGGTCGAGCGGCCGGACGAGTTGCTGGCGGCGCTGCAAAGTTAAGCGGGGCTGTTTTTTGACGCGATTGCTTTACGCGATCTGCGTATCCACCCCGGATCGTGTCCGGGACGCCTTCGCTCGAAAACGCCTCAACTACGCAGTGAACCCATAATTCTGCTGAGCGGACGGCTGGCCAAGTCCGCTATACCCCGATAACCGACGTATTGTTGCATAGCAGCGAAATGACGCTACGTGCCATCAAGAGACATCCCCGACGAAATCAGTGCGCGATTTATGGGTCGAATGTTGTTTCGCCGGGCCGCCCAAATAATAATGGGCAACATCGAGACTTTACAATCTTCGTCTAAAAAGAGCATCATGAAGGTCGTCGCTCCCGGAGTTTTGCCTTGTGCAGCGGAGAAACAGCGATCTCTGTGGGCTTCGCTCGTTTGGCGCGGGACAGTTTTTCTCATCCCATGCGCGCGCTGGGCATTGGTCTTCTCGGAGTTGTACTCGGCGCCAGTGGCGCCATCGCGCAAGGCGTGCCGCCGGCGCCCGCCAACCCTCTGCTGTTGGTGGACAACGAATATGTGCGCTTTGAGGGTAAGCTCACCGCACTCGTCGGCGCTTTTGGCTCCACGGGTACCTGGTACGGGCTCGACTCTCTCACGCCCGGTTCGACCTATCAGCGGAGGAAGGGTTGGCTCGAGGGCTGGTTCGCTCCCGGCTTCGAGATCGCACTGCGCCCTTCACCAACGTGGGAGGTGTTTGGCGGCTTCAGCGTCGGTTTCTCGGGCACACTGGGCGTCGATCCGTTCGATCAGAAGAACCAAGGGGCCGTCCTGGTCGAGAAGGCCTATGGCGGCTTTCGTACGCGCAATCCCGCCGATCAGCTGAACTTCGAATTTTCTGCCGGCCAGCAGCCCTACGGGATCGGTACGGGAATGATCGTCTGGCAGGGCTCGGGCAATGGCTTCGAACGAGGCGCCGTGAGCCTCCTGCCGCGCCTTTCATGGGAAAACGCGGCGATCGCGCGCGCCACCTTGGGCGGTTGGAAAGCCGAGGCTTTCTATCTCGATCCCAACGAACTGAAGTCGGCTGACACGGGGACACGTCTTGTGGGCGGCGTGCTCGAATATGCCTGGGGCGCTACCTCCCGCATCGGCGGGGCCTATGTCAAAGTGCAGGAATCGACGGCGCCTTATCCGATCCCGACGTTTCCGCTGATCATACCCAATGCGCGAGAGGGAACCGAGACGTGGCACGGCTATAGCCGGATCGAAGGGACCGCGATCGGCCTACCGACCGCCTGGATCCGTGGTGAATTCGCCCTACAGCGCAACGACCGGATCAATATGCGCGCCAATGCCTGGTACGCCGAAATAGGGAATCGTTTCGCAGCCCTGCCGATGATGCCTGCCTTGTCCTATGGTTATGCTTCGTTCTCCGGCGACGACCCATCGACGCGGACGTATGAACGGTTTGACCCGCTGTTCTATGGGAACGGTCTTGAAAACTGGTGGTTCGGTGCGTCGAGTGCCTACGCGTTCCTGAACTCGAACGTCAACTACCATCGCGTTACGCTGAACCTTGTCGCCTCCTCGCAGGATTTCCTGAAGCTCCAGTACGTCCACACGCGTGCGAACGAGTTGAATTCGCCGCTCCAATTCGGACAAGGAGCGCGGCTCAACGTGGTCAACGGAAATCTGGTGCTCACCACTGGCGCAACTTCTCACAATCTCGCCGACGAACTCTATGCCGAGTGGACCCATGTGTGGACGCCTCAGATCGTGACAACGCTGTGGGGCTCGGCAGGATTTCCCAGGCGCGGGATCACGTCTCTTCCGGGCATCAATGCCGAAACTTGGCTCTCCACCGGTTTTATTTTTTCGTTGAAGTATTGATGATGGCACAGAGAACAAAAGAAGACAGTGTGGCCGGCCGCCGTCGACTCCGGAAGTTCTCACATCGGGTTCAGAACAATCTGCGAAAAAGGAGAACCACACATGATGCGCTCGATCGCGATCGCCACAGCGTTGATGCTGGCAACGACGCCGCTCGCCGTCGCCCAACAACGGCCGGCCCAAGCCACTGCGCAGCAAGCGCCGGCCCAACAGGCGTCCCGGCCCGGGCCCAATATCATCATGATCATGGCTGATGATGTCGGGATCACCAATGTCGGCGCCTATTCGCACGGCATGATGGTGCCGACGCCCAACATCGATCGGATCGCGAAGGAGGGCATACTCTTCACCGATCACTATGCCGAGCCGACCTGCACGCCCGGTCGCGCCGCCTTCATTACCGG
>CALROE020000364.1:0-4737 GCA_943369715.1 Bradyrhizobium ivorense | reverse complement strand
AGAGGCCGCGCCGATGCCAGAACCACTCAAGTGGTACGACCACAATGCGGATAACCCGCCCTGGATCAAAGCCCTGGCGGAGGTCCGGCACCGGGCCTGCCGCGAGGGCTGGTGCTACCATCATGTGCAGGCGATCATCGTCTCGATCGACCAGTATGCGGAAGCAGCCCTCGGCAACCGGGATTATTTTCTGAACAAGCCGCATGGCATTGGCGGCGGGAGAAAAGATGATGCGGCTTAGAGCGTTTGATTGGTAGTAGCTGCCGGTGCAGCAACGCCGGTGCGCACTCTGGCTGGCCATTTTAACTGACACATTACACTTCACACTTCGCTATCGCGACACTTCGCTATCGCGACGCGATCCCGCCCCCTACTCCGCCGCTTCCCGCACATACCTCGCGCTCACCGTCCGCATCGTCACCAGTTCTTCCGCCGCGGTCGGATGCAGCGCCATGGTGGCGTCGAAATCGGCCTTGGTTGCCTTCATCCTCACGGCGATGCCGAGCACCTGGACCATTTCGGCGGCGCCGTCGCCGACGATGTGGCAGCCGACGACGCGATCCGTCGTGCCGTCGACCACCAGCTTCATCAGCACGCGGGTGTCACGCCCGGACATCGTAGCCTTCATCGGCCGGAAACTGGCCTTGTAGATATCGACATGGCTGAATTTGGCGCGGGCCTCGGTTTCGGTAAGGCCGACGGTGCCGACCTCGGGCTGGGAAAACACCGCGGTCGGAATATTGCTGTGATCGACCTCGACGGTGCGCTGGCCGAACACGGCGTCGGCGAAGGCATGGCCCTCGCGGATCGCGACCGGCGTGAGGTTGGTGCGATGGGTGACGTCGCCGATGGCGTAGATCGACGGCACCGAGGTTTTGGAAAAACTGTCGACGGCGATGCCGCCGTTTTTGGGATTGATGGCGACGCCGGTGGTCTCCAGCCCGAGATTGGCGACGGCGGGATGCCGGCCGATCGCGAACATCACCTGGTCGGAGGCGATGCTGGAACCGTTCGACAGATGGGTGGTGAATTCGCTGCCGTGCTTGTCGACCCTGGCAACGGTGCAGCCGGTGAGAATATTGATGCCGTTTTTCTCCATCTCGGCGCGGACATGGACACGGACATCCTCATCGAAACCGCGCAAGATGTTGTCGCCGCGATAGATCAGCGTCACGTCGGAACCAAAACCGGCGAAGATGCAGGCGAATTCCAGCGCGATGTATCCGCCGCCCTGAATCACGATGCGCTTCGGCAATTGCGGCAGATGAAACACTTCGTTGGACGAGATCACGTGCTCGATGCCGGGAATCCCGGCGCCGTGATTGGGCGCGCCGCCGGTGGCGATCAGCACGTATTTCGCCGTGACTGTCTCGCCGGTCGCGAGCCGCAGCGTATTCGGGCCCTCGAATACCGCGCGGGCCTTGACCACGCGGGCACCGGATTTTTCGACATTGGTGGTGTAGGCCGCTTCCAGCCGGGCGATCTCGCGGTCCTTGTTGGCGATCAAGGTCGGCCAGTCGAAGGTCGCCTGGGGAATGGTCCAGCCGAAACCGGCGGCGTCCTCGATCTCGTGCCGGATGTGCGAGGCGTAGACCAAAAGTTTTTTCGGCACGCAGCCGCGGATCACGCAGGTGCCGCCCATGCGGTATTCTTCGGCGATCATCACTTTGGCACCATGGCCGGCGGCGATCCGGGCGGCGCGCACCCCACCGGACCCTCCTCCGATCACGAACAGATCGACGTCGAACTCAGCCATGGCATCCCTCGAACTATTCCGGTTCTCTCCTTCTCCCCGCTTGCGGGGAGAAGGTCGGGATGAGGGGGACTCTCGACAGACCAGACTCGCGGAAAGTCCCCTCACCCGATCACTTCGTGATCGACCTCTCCCCGCAAGCGGGGCGAGGTAAGCAAACCCAACTCAGATCTGCTTGCCGCGCTTGCGCATCTCGGTGCGGAATTCACCGTTGACGACTTCCGAGAAATTCTGCGCCCAGCCGTTCATGTAGGACATGCTGAACTGAATGGCGCGGGGCTCCGCCGCCAACAGCTTCTGGCCGAGCGGCGACTTGTAGAAGGTGACGAGATCCTTCAATTCCTGCTCGGAAAACTCGTTGGTGTAGATGTTGGCCATGCCGTCGCCGATTTCCTTCTCGCGGCCGGCGAGCTTCTGGGCGACGATCACGGCGACCTCGTTGAGGTCCTTCTGGTAGTTCAGGTTGTTCTGCAGCAGCACGTTCTTGGTCTGCTCGACGAGATTGGGAACCGCGCTGGCGTACATCGCGCTGGCGTTTTTCAGCGCCAGGATTTCCTTGGCGGCGGCGAGCGCGGCCGGCGAGCCCTGCTTGAGCGGCACGGCCGACGCAGCCGGCGCCGGCTGCTTCTGCTGCGCTACGGCCGGAACGCTTGATACCGCCAGTCCGAGGGCGAGACCCAAAGCAAGGCTCGCGCCCGACAAAATCTTCGAAACAAGTTTCATTCCAACTCTCCTGAGATTGCGGCGTCAGCGCCGTTCAATTACGCGAATTCCCTGGGCGCCCGCCAGAACGGCAAGGTTGGCAAGGCCGATGAACAGCCCGTGCTCGACAACACCGGGTATGGCGGTCAACAACCCCGCCAGAAGCGGCGCATCGATGATTTGGCCCAGATGGGCATCGACAATGCAGTGGCCGCCATCGGTGACAAAAACGTGGCCGTCCTTGTCCTTTCGCAGCACCATCTGCCCGGAATTGCCGGTCTGCGCAAATGCATCGGCCATGGCGCGCCGCGTCGCGGCCAGCCCGAACGGGATGACCTCGACGGGGAGCGGATAGCGGCCGAGAACATCGACCCATTTGGTATCGTCGGCGATCACGATCATGCGATCAGAGGCGGCGGCCACGATCTTTTCGCGCAGCAGCGCGCCGCCGCCGCCCTTGATCAGGTTGAGCGCGGCATCGATCTCGTCGGCGCCGTCGACGGTGAGGTCGAGCCGGTCGACGTCGTCGAGCGTGGTCAGGGGCACGCCGCATTGCTCGGCCTGGATGCGGGTCGCCTCCGAGGTCGGCACGCCCACCACCTTCAATCCGGCGCGGACCTTTTCGCCGAGCAGGTCGACGAAATGCCTGGCGGTCGAACCGGTGCCGAGGCCGAGTTTCATGCCGTCCCGCACATGCTCGAGCGCGCGCGCCGCCGCCTGCCGTTTCAAATCGTCCATATTCACGCGCAATGCCCTCGGGAACCGGTGTTTGCGGGGCATATCTAGCGTCGTTTTGGCGGGAGGAACAGCCGTATAAAGGGGGCTCGGGCAATGACGGTCGTGGGGCTTGCACGATCGCCCCCGGACCGATAGCGATTTTCGCATGACCTCTCCCCGCATTGTTGTATTCGATCTCGACGGCACGCTGGTGGATACCGCGCCCGACCTGATCAGCGCCCTCAACTTCGTGCTCGACCGCGAGGGCGTACCGCCGGTGCCGCTGCATGCCGCGCGCAACCTGATCGGCGCGGGCGCCCGCAGGCTGATCGAACGTGGCCTGGAGGTGGACGGCCGCATCATGTCCGTCGAAGACATCGACCGCATGTTCAGGGCTTTCATCGATTACTACGCCGCCCACATCGCCGACGCCTCGCGGCCGTTCGAGGACCTCGAGAGCGCGCTCGACCAATTGTCCGCGCGCGGATTTCGTTTCGCGGTCTGCACCAACAAGCTGGAAGGACTGTCGAAGCTGCTGCTCGACCAGCTGGGCCTGAGTTCGCGCTTTGCCGCGATCTGCGGCGCCGACACGTTCGGGGTTTCAAAACCGGATCCCGTGATCCTGCGCGAGACGGTGGCGCGCGCCGGCGGGCTCATGGGCGGGGCAATCATGGTGGGGGACGCCGGTCCGGATATCGGTGTGGCCCGCCGCGCCGGGATTCCGGTGATCGGCGTCGAATTCGGCTACACCGAGGTGCCGATCGCGGATCTCAAACCGGACCTGTTGATCAGCCATATGCGCGATTTGCCGGATGCTGTCGAACGCCTGGCGACAGGCCTAAAATCCTCATAAGATGCTGATTATATTATAAAATATCATAATTAACCATTTCTTAACGATTCCGCCCGGCATGGTTGCGCCGATATCCTGACGCTCCTAATGTTGGGGCGGGATTGTGGCGGCTAGCCGCAATAGAGTGGCTGATATGCGTCGTGTTGTCGTAATTGCGGTTGCCGGGGTCAGCCTGGCCGGGTGCTCCTCGTTTTCCCTGGACTCCTTCAAGCCCGCGCCGCCCACCGTCCAGCTCCAGCTCGACTCGATTCCGTCGGGCGCCGACGCCAAAACCTCGGTGGGACCGGGCTGCAAAACGCCCTGCTCGGTTGCGGTTCCCGCGGTCGATGGCGGCTTCACCGTCACCTACACCATGAACAAGTTCCTGCCGGTCACCGTCCCGGTGCAGGTCATCAATCTCCCCGGCGATTTCTCGACCCCGGCGTCGACCACGATCGATCCCAACCCGGTGGTTGCGGAACTGAAGCCGGCGGGGCCGCCGCCCAAGCCGGTTCGCAAGCCGCCGCGCAAGCCGAAACAGCCGAAGCCGGCAGCGGCCGCACCCGCGGAATCGCCGTTCCCGCCTCCGCCTCCGCCAGCCGCCCGCTGATCGCGTGCGCTGCACCTGAACATGTGCGGATTGTACTGCTGCCGCAACCTGCCTAGATTGCGAGGGTAGCGCCCCCCTCCGCGGCTGCTACCGAAAAGGCGCATCTGAATGTCGTCACCGAGT
>CALROE020000363.1:0-4742 GCA_943369715.1 Bradyrhizobium ivorense | reverse complement strand
TGTCAACGAGTTCGACCTTGAACGCGCCGATCAACT
Organism: Bradyrhizobium ivorense; assembly: GCA_943369715.1. GTDB lineage: Bacteria > Pseudomonadota > Alphaproteobacteria > Rhizobiales > Xanthobacteraceae > Bradyrhizobium > Bradyrhizobium ivorense_A. Next base: position 4,706 of record CALROE020000363.1, on the reverse strand, counting down.
TGGCCAGCGCCAGGGTGGCCTCGACCAGCGCGAAATGCGCGCCGATGCAGACCCGGGCCCCGACCCCGAACGGCAGATAGGCAAAACGATCGGGCGGCGGCGCGGGCGGCATGAAGCGGGATGGAATGAAGGCGTTGGGATCGCGCCAGAGCTTTTCGTGCCGGTGCAGCAGCCACGGCGCGATCAGCACGATGTCGTCTTTCTTCACCGGCATGCCGCCGATGGTATCGGCCGCTCCGGCCGCGCGTGCGATCAGGAACGCCGGCGGATAAAGCCGCATGGTCTCGTCGATCACGGCGCGGGTAAACTTCAGCCGCTCGAGATCGAGCGTGCCGCCAGCGGTCGCGGCCTTCACTTCGGCGGCCAACTGGTCCTGCGAGACGGGATCGAGCGCCAGCAGATACAGTGCCCAGAACAAGGCCGTGGCGGTGGTCTCGTGGCCGGCGAGAATCATCGTCGCCACCTGGTCGCCGAGTTGCTCGTCGGTAAAGGCGTCGCCGGTCTCGGGATCGCGCGCGGCGCCCATCAGATCGAACAGATCGCTCGGCGGCGCGCCCTCCTCCTTGCCGGCGGCGCGGCGCTCCGCCATCAGCATGGCCACGAATTGCGTCCATCGCTTGCGGAAGCGGGAGCGGGCAAAATCCTGCGGGCTCGGCCAGCTCAGCGGCAACACCAGATCGAAAAAATGCGGCCGCGCAAGATTCTCGCCGTACTCCATCACGAAGTCGCGCAGCGCAGCGCCGTGGCGGTCCATGCCGAACGAAAACATCGTGCGCCCGGCGATCTCGAGCGTCATGCGCTGCATCGCCTCGCGCAGATCGACCGGCGCGTTGCTGGCTGCCCGAAGCTTTGCAATCGTCTGGTCCGTCGCAGCCACCATGTGCGGAATCAGAGGCATCACCGCGCGCGGCGTAAAGGCTGGTGCCAGCGTCCGGCGCTGATGTTTCCACGTACGGCCTTCCGCGATCAGCAGGCCTTCGCCGAGCACCGGGCGCAACACCCGGATGGCCGCCGGCGTCCGCACGTAATTCTCGTAATTGTCCACCAGCACATGCCGGATCGCGTCGGGGTCGTTCAGGATAAAGCTGCTGCGCCCGAAGAAGCGGCTGCGGATGATATCTTCTTCGTAAGCACGGTCGCCCCAGACGCTGATCGCGCTGGTGCGCATCGCCATTATCCGGCGGAAAAGACCCATGCTGTCGGGCGCGCGCGGCGGTGCCGGCGGCACCAGCGGCGCAGGCGTGACCGGCGGGTCCCAGGCTTCGGCTATGCTCACTTACGGCCTCGCAGTTCTCAGGGACAGATCTGTCCGTCGGGCGCCGCCCCATCAGGTCCGGAAATCCGGGCGCCATGAAGGCGGACGAACGGGGACACTGCCCAACAGCTAGTAAGTCAGCTCGGCGATCGCAATCCTGTTTTCCGATACCGGCCAGGCCCTGATGACGATCCGCTCCTCATTGAACTGCGCGACGACCGCGCGCCCGGCCTCCGCGGCCGGAAGCCGCAAGGTGGTGACCGAATCGGTCGGGACGCCGGCTTTGACGTCCTTTGGCTCCTGACCATCGAGCAGCACGACATCGCGGAGAAGGCCGAAATAGCCGCGCGGCCGCGACAGGATGACGACCGCGCCGGCTCCCGCGTCGGCGGGTCCCAGCGGGCGCGCGGCGCGCAGATGCACGATGTCGGAGGAGCGCGGAAACGGCGAGCGGTAGAGATGCGTGGTGGTCGAGCCGGGCGAGGTGAGCACGATCTCGAGATACCAGGTGGGATCGACCTGCGCCGGACCCCAGCGCCCGTCCGCACCGGTTTGCGAGGAGTGGACGGGACCGCCCAGCCGTTCGCCGGTATCCGGCGACACGCGATGCACGTCGACCGAAGCGCCCGCCACCGGACGGTTGGTTTGAACGCCGCCCGGCGTGCCCGTCACAAGGCCGCTCAGTTTTACGGCCGTTTCCGGCGCAATGGCGATCTGCGCCGGTTCGCGGCCGGCGATGAATTTGTAGATCTCGCGGAATGCGCGCGGATGAAACGCCGTCTCGCGGTGGTCGATGGCGCCGAGCACGAGGTTGGTGGCGCCCTTGAGCGCCGGACCATCCGGTGTGATGCCGGTCGGCGTGCCCGGCTTACCGACGAAACGGCCATCGCCTTGGGCATATTTGTCGATGCCATCGCTGCGCAGCGTCAGGAACGCGGTGCCCGGCGTTACCTCGCTGTCGCCTTCGTTCAGCCCGCGCAGGAACGGACCGCGGCCGTTGAACTCACTGCCCAGCAGATCATCCCAGTCGAAGATGCCATGGTTGGGAACCCCGCATAGCACGGCGTGGCTGACATCGGCGCCGCCGCCGTTCTTGATATAGCTGCGAATCGGATTGCCGCCGCGGGAATTGCCGACCAGCGCGACGCGTGCAGCACCAGTGCGGCGTTTCAATTCCTTGATCGCCTCAGCGAGTTCGCGGCGCTGATCCTCCGTCGACGACCGGTTGGGCTGCGCCACCGCATCGTCGGATCGCGCCAGCGGATCGGTGAAATTGATCGCCAGCATCCGGTCGCGCGCGACCCCGTTCGAATCCATCCGCCACAGCGTAGTGACCCACAGCCCGGCGTGATCGCCATTGCCATGCACGAACAGAATCGGCGGAACTTGCGCCGCCGGGGCGGCGGGCGCCGTCTGCGCGAAGGCCGGCGGACCGAAGGTGCCGGCCGCCAGGGTAAGGGCGCTGGCGCCCTTCAATAGCATCCGCCGCGACATGTTCATGAGGTGCCTCCCGTCATTTCAGTCTTTTAGCCGCCCTGTGTGACCGCTGATAGCGGCCTAAACACTGGACAGCCAAGGACTTTCGCAGGCATCACTGCAAAACGCAGGGAATCAGGGCCGCGACCGGCCCGTCGGAAGGGGCAATGAAGGAACCGCCGAAACGCTCGACGTTATCAGGGGACGGCGTGGCCGCCCCGCTGCGACATGCGGTGTTCCGGCGGATCTGGCTCGCCAGCCTGCTCTCCAACCTCGGCCTTCTGATCCAGGGGGTCGGCGCCGCCTGGGCGATGACGCAGATGACGTCGTCGGCCGACAAGGTCGCGCTGGTGCAGACCGCGCTGATGCTGCCGATCATGCTGATCTCGATGCCGGCCGGTGCCATCGCCGACATGTATGACCGGCGCGTGGTGGCGCTGGGCTCGCTGTGTTTCGCGCTGACCGGTGCGACGGCGCTGGCCGTGATGGCATGGCTCAATCTGGTGACGCCGAATATCCTCTTGGCGTTCTGTTTTGTCGTCGGCTGCGGCATGGCGCTGTTCGGACCAGCGTGGCAATCCTCGGTCAGCGAGCAGGTGCCGGCGGAGCATTTGCCGGCGGCGGTGGCGCTGAACGGCATCAGCTACAACATCGCCCGAAGTTTTGGACCGGCGATCGGCGGCGTCATCGTCGCCACCGCGGGCGCGGTCGCGGCCTTCGCCGCCAATGCGCTGCTTTATATCCCGCTGTTGATCGTGCTGTTTCTCTGGCGCCGCAACAGCGAGCCGTCACGGCTGCCGCGCGAACGGCTCAACCGCGCCATCGTGTCGGGCGTGCGCTACATCGCCAACTCGCCGTCGATTCGCATCGTGCTGACGCGCACGCTGGTGACGGGCATCATCGGCGGTTCGGTGATGGCGCTGATGCCGCTGATCGCCCGCGACCTGCTGGATGGCGGCGCGCAGACCTACGGCATCATGCTCGGCGCCTTCGGCATGGGCGCGGTGATCGGCGCGCTCAACATCGGCACGTTGCGCAGACAAATGAGCGGCGAGGCCGCGATCCGCGCCTGCACGATATCGATGGCGGGGGCCATCACGGCGGTGGCGTTGAGCCGGCAGCCGGTACTGACGGCCGCTGCGCTGGTGGTGGCCGGCGCGGTCTGGATGGCGGCGGTGGCGCTGTTCAACATCGGCGTCCAGCTCTCCGCGCCGCGCTGGGTGGCAGGCCGCTCGCTGGCGGCGTTCCAGGCCTCGATCGCCGGCGGCATCGCGATCGGCAGCTGGGGCTGGGGCTATTTGACCGACCAGGCCGGCGTGCAAACCGCGCTGCTGGTTTCCGCCGCCATGATGCTGGTGTCGCCCTTGCTCGGCCTGTTTCTGCGGATGCCGCCGGTCGGCGCGCGCACTGAGGATGCGGAGGTTCTGGCCGACCCCGAAGTGCGGCTGTCGCTGACCGGCCGCAGCGGGCCACTGGTGGTCGAGATCGAATACCGTGTCGACCAGGAAAGCGCCCGCGCCTTCCACAATGTGATGCAGGAAGTGCAGCTCAGCCGGCAGCGCAACGGCGCCTATGGCTGGTCGATCGCGCGCGACATCGCCGATCCCGAACTGTGGACCGAACGCTATCACTGCCCGACCTGGCTGGACTATCTGCGCCAGCGCAATCGCTCGACGCAATCCGAACGCGCGCTGCATCAGCGCGCGATGGATTTTCACCTCGGACCCGATCCGGTGCGCGTCCGCCGCATGCTGGAGCGGCCGTTCGGATCGGTGCGCTGGAAGGAAGACACGCCGGACCGCGCCGCGAGCGAAGTGTTGCCGGTGGCGACGGCCGCGGGCAGCAGTACCTGATCGTCATTCCGGGGCATCGCGCAGCGATGAACCCGGAATCCAGAAATAGCCGGCTCGAGATTCCGGGTTCGCGCTTCGCGCGCCCCGGAATGACGGTGAGTTAAATTACTGCCCGTGCCTCG
>CALROE020000362.1:0-4756 GCA_943369715.1 Bradyrhizobium ivorense | reverse complement strand
TGGTCCTTCGGACCATCCCGGAATGACGTTTTTCAATCCTTAGCGAAGATGTGAATGCCGGCACAGTGCTAACTGACATTTGGTTCCGGGGACCTGCATTGCCCGTGATCCTGCCCTATGCTCTATCCTGTAGCCCCGGCGCCTTGGCCGGATTTCCGCCGCCGGCGCCCGCCGGGTTCTAGCCGGAGCTTTCATGAGTCTTTCTGATCCGTCCGCCGTCCCGGACGCCGCTTCCGTTGCCCGCAACCGGCTGGTGCTGGTGGTCTATACGGCGGCGATCTTTGTCAGCGCGCTGCTGCTGTTTTCGGTGCAGCCGCTGTTCACAAAAATGGTGCTGCCGCGGCTCGGCGGCTCGCCGGCGGTGTGGTCGGTGGCGATGGTATTCTTCCAGTCGCTGCTGCTCGGCGGCTACGCCTACGCGCACTATCTGATGCAGCCGAAGAACCGCATATGGCCGGTGGCGATCCATCTGGTGCTGCTGGCGGTTGCGCTGCTGTCGCTGCCGCTGTCGATCGCCGGCGGCTGGGGCGAGCCGCCGACCTCGGGCTATGCGTTCTGGCTGCTCGGCCTGTTCGCGGTCTCGATCGGACTGCCGTTCTTCGCGCTGGCGGCCAACAATCCGTTGCTGCAGGCCTGGTTCGTCCGCACGGGTCATCCCAGCGGTCCCGATCCCTATTTTCTCTATGCCTCCTCGAATATCGGCAGTTTCCTGGCGCTGTTGTCCTATCCGGTGCTGCTGGAGCCGATGTTCACGCTGCGCGCGCAAAACCTGATCTGGACCGGCTTCTATGGCTTGCTGATCGTCCTGATCGCGGCTTGCGCGGTGCTGATGCTGCGCTCGCCCGTGATGGCCATGGCCGATATGCGAACGGAGGATACCCACTCGCCGGCGCCACCGTGGATGCTGCGCGCGCGCTGGATCTTTCTCTCCGCGGTGCCGTCGGGCCTCTTGATCGCAGTGACCGCGCATATTTCCACCGACGTCGCCGCAGCGCCGCTGCTATGGGTGCTGCCGCTGTCGCTGTATCTGTTGACCTGGGTGCTGGTGTTCCAGTCGCGTCCCTTGCTGCCGCACAAATGGATGCTGCTGCTGCAGCCGCTGGCAATCGCCGGCGTGATCGTGCTGCTCGCGGTCGGCGGCGAACAGAACCTGCTGCTGACGCTCGGCGGACATCAATTGTGCTTCTTCGTCATCGCGATGGCCTGCCATGGCGAACTGGCGCGGACCCGCCCGGCCGCGAAATATCTCACCGGCTTCTATGTCGCGCTTTCGTTCGGCGGCATGGTCGGCGGCCTGTTCGCCGGGCTGATCGCGCCGTTTACCTTCTCCTGGATCGCCGAATACCCGATCCTGCTGGCCTGCGCGGCGTTGTGCCGCCCGCCCGGCGGCAACGAGCGGTTCGCGCGCTGGAGCCGCTGGTACTGGCCGTTGCTCGTCGTGCTCGCGGTGGCGCTGATTGCGCCGAGCTACGACACCGGCAAGATATTCACCTGGTTCGAAACAAACCGCGTCTGGGTGATCGGCGCGGTCGGCGTGCTCTCGGCCTTGCTGGCGCTCGGGTTGAACGCCAACCGCTGGAAGATCTTCGCCACCGTCGCGGTGGCGCTGGCGCTGATCCGGGCCTATCCGTCCGATGACGGGCGGGTGGAAACCGTGCGCAGCTTCTTCGGCGTGCACAAGATCGTGGTGACGCCGAACGGCCAGTATCATGTGCTGATGCACGGCACCACGATTCACGGCGCCGAGAAATACCAGAACGACGACGGTACTCCGGTGACCGGGCGGCCCGAGCCGATCACCTACTACCACAAGGACGGCGGCATCGGTCAGGCGATCACGGCGATGCGCGAGCGCAAGGGCGCCCCGCTGCGCGTCGCGGTGATCGGGCTCGGCTCCGGCACGCTGGCCTGCGCCTCCGAACCGGGCGAGACCTGGAAGTTCTTCGAGATCGACCAGACCATGGTCGACACCGCGAAGGATCCGAAATACTTCACCTACATCAGCAAATGCGAACCGGACATGAAGCCGGTGATCGGCGACGCACGGCTGACCTTCGCCAGGGAGCCGGCCGGCCTCTATGACCTGATCATCGTCGACGCCTATTCGTCGGATGCGATCCCGATTCACCTGGCGACCGAAGAGGCGATGGAGATCTACAAGGACAGGCTGGCGCCGCAGGGCGCCGTCGCGATGCACGTTTCCAACCGGCATCTGGAGCTGTCCAGTGTCGTGGTCGGGATTGCGGATGCCAACGATCTCAAGAGCTGGGTCTACAGCGAGGATACCAACCGCGACGCCGAATACATCTTCTCGACCACGGTAGTGATCTCGGCGCGCGAGGACGCCGATATCGGCAGACTGGCGTCGTCGGATCAATGGGCCCTGACCGAAGCCGAAGACAATCAGCGGGTCTGGACCGACGACTACTCCAACGTGCTCGGCGCGGTCTGGCGGCGGCTGAAGAAAGGCGAAGAGTAAGTCCGGATCGACGATTACGCCGTCTGGCGCGGAACCATTCACGGTTGAGTCTGTTGGCTGCCCGACACAATCAACCGGAGACCATAATGAAAAAGCTCGCAATATCACTCATGGCCGGCGCAGGCGCGCTGCTTGCCACCTCTGCTTTCGCGGCCCCGCTGTCGAACGGCATCACGGCGCTGCCTGACAGCAACATCGAACAGGTCCGCATGGTCTGCAACGAAAACGGCCGCTGCTGGCGCGAGCGCAGCGAACGCCGCGTCGTCGTCCGGGAATCCTACGGTTATGACCGCGGTCGCCATTATGGCCATCGCAATCGCGGCTATGATCGCGGGGAACGCGGCGGCGTCGCCATCCACGCGCCCGGCGTCAGCGTCGGCATCGGCTCCGGCCGTTACTGACGCACGCATTTGAAGGAATGGCCTCGGCGCGTCGTGCGCCGGGGCCGTTTCTCTTCGTGCGCTGTCTTGAGATGGATTGACTCCCGAATACCGTGCTCAGTGCGACTTCCGACGGCATTCCGTCGATGCCTGGTTCGCGGGGCGGATAAGCAGGTCACGACAATTCGGCCTCTGCGAAGGGCGGTCTCGGTCAGTCTGCTCGAGGAGTTCGCAGAGCCCGTGATAGCCACAAACTTCGCATTTCGGAGACGTTATTTCCGAATGCGCGATGTCCCGGCACGCCTCCCGAAGGGTCCGCGGAGCCTTCAGTAGATATCGGCTGGTCACGGCCATGCTCCTCCGAATGACCGAATCACTTCATGAAGGTTTCCGAATCAGGACCCCATCGCTTTGATCTGGATCAAATCGGCCGCGCAAGCGTCGTAGGGCGGATAGCGGACAAGTCGCGCTCGGCAGCCACCATGGATGAATGCGCGCGTCAGTCCTGATAGGTGAACAGGCCGCGTGGCTGGTATTGCTGCCGCGGCTGGTAATAGCCCTGCGGCGCGTATTGCGGCGCATAGCCGCGATCATAGTAATATTGCTCGCGCGGATAGACCTGTGCCCCATAGACGCGCCGGCTGCGCGGCGCCGGATAGCGCGCTTCGTTGGAAGCGCCGTCGGTCGGATAGATGTAGCCATCGTCGGCCTGTGCCTGTACTTGCGGCTCGACCAGCGGCGCGACTTCGCCGGGTACGCCCGGGCGCGGCGTCAATACGATCGGATCGCCGGCAGCGTTATATTGCGGAACCGGGCCCCGACGCGCCACCGCGGTATTGGCGCGCCGCGGATTTCGCGCAAGCGCCACCTGCGAGGAGCCGGTCAGGGTCACGGTGGTGTTGAGCACGCCGTCCTTTTGCACCAGCGCATACAGCGTTGCGGCGTGGGCGCGCGACAGCCGCACGCAGCCGTGGGAAGCCGGGCTGCCGAGACGGTTCACGGAGTCGGTGCCGTGAATGGCATGGCCTGATTTGGTGAAGAAGATCGCGTGCGGCATCGGCGCGTCGTCGAATTCCTTGGAGTAGTGGTCTTCCTCCATCCGGAAAGTCTTGAAACTGCCGTTCGGCGTCTCATAGGAGGGCAGGCCGCTCGACACCGGCCACTGGTAGCGCTGGACGCCGTCGACCTCGACGGTCATCAACTGCGCATTCTTGTCGACGGTGATGGCGATCTTGGCCTGCGCGGCAGAGCCGGCGAACAGCAACAGACCGGTGACGGCAATGAGGAAGCAACGCATCTACCTTTGGCCTCCAGGCCCAAAATCCAGTGCCCTGACTGCACGCCGCTCTCGCCGTCCCCGAAAACATTATGCCCGGAATCCGGCCCTGGTTCCAGCCGCCCGCGAGGGCATCGTTAATGTGCCGCTGGGCGCAAGCATGGCGGCGGCGGGGCCAAATCGGGCCGGCCGACGATTCCGTCATTCCGGGATGGTCCGAAGGACCAGACCCGGAATCTCGAGATTCTATTTACTGAGATTCCGGATTCGTGCTCCGCACGCCCCGGAATGACGCCTTACAGGCCGTCCCGTCGCGAATTCGGCACCGAGAGGCAACCTTTCGGCCGCAGCGGCGTTACAGGTTCCCGCCCCGTCGTGGCCGAACCCCAGGGAATTCAGATGAAGACGAAAATCCGCACTGCCGTCCTGCCGGCCGGTCTGCCGGCAAAATTCATTCTGGCGGCGGCGGCGATCCTTCTCGCGCTGCTGGCGATGCCGCAGTTCGGCAACACCCAGGGCATCGTGCGCGGCGCCCAGGAAGGCTCCCGGGAAGGCAACCGGATCGCCGGCCCGGTCGGCGGCGTGGTGGGTGGCGCGGTCGGCGCCGGGGTCGGCGGCGCC
>CALROE020000361.1:0-4760 GCA_943369715.1 Bradyrhizobium ivorense | reverse complement strand
GAAGCGGTCGGCCAGTTGCTTCAAGCGGCTGAAATATTGCCTCGATGCCACCGCGCCCTGCGGATTGGCCGGCGAGGCGATGTAGATCGCAACGGTGCGCGCCAGCGTGGCGTCGTCGAGCGCGTCGAGATCCGGCAGGAATCCGTTGGCGAGCGTGGTCGGCAGGAAAATCGCTTCGCAGCCCGCGGCGCGGGCGCCGGCGGCATAGGCCGGATAGAACGGATTCGGTATCAGGATCGCGGGCCTGCCCTTGCGCTCGCCGACATAGCGCGCCGCGGTGAGCGCGGCAAAAAACAGCCCCTCGCGGCTGCCGTTCAGCACCAACAGCTCGGTTTCGGGATCGATCGCCCGCGGCAGCTCGAACCGGCTGGAAAGCCAGTTGGCCGCCGCCCGGCGGAACGGTTCGATGCCCTTGGCGATCGGATAACGGCCGAAATCGGCGATGTGCTTTGCCAGTACCGGGCCTACAAAGTCCGGCACGGGATGCTGCGGCTCGCCTAAGGACAGCGCAATCAATGGCTTACCCGGCTGATACGGCGCCAGCAGCTCGGCCGTCCGCAAAAAAGGCGAGCGCTCGCCTTCCTGGCTGCCGGCGGCCTGCGGCGCACGTGATGAAGCGGTGATTGCCATACGTAAAGCGCCAGCACTCTCGGGGCAGCCGGTCGCACGTCGAGACCGGCCAAAAACGGATCAAACCACCATAGATACGGCGAGGTTAAGACGCGATTAACCATCGGCGCCAGCGAGGATTTTGCTGATCGTCACCCTGTTGGCGAGGCATGATATTCGGGAGGTTCAGCAGCCGATGCGGCCGGACGAGCGGCTTGGGGTCAGGCCCGGGGCGCGCCGACCGACCAATTTTTTTATACTGCGATTTCAAGGGTGTCCTTTCTGTGCATGGGGTCGTTTTCGAGGTTTTGGGGCGAGGCCGCGTGCCCCTCAATCCTGCCCCCTGAAACTCATCAGCCGCCTGATCATCCGGATGTTGGCATAGTCCACCATCTTGCCATCCACCGTGACCGCGCCCTGCCCGTTTCGCTCCGCTTCCTCCAGCGCCGCGATGGCGCGCTCGGCGTAGGCCAGTTCCTCGTCCGAGGGGATGAAGGCATTTCGCGTCGGTTCGATCTGGCTGGGATGGATGACCTGCTTGCCGTCGAACCCCATCGCGGCGGCCTTGGCCGCGGTCGATGCGGTGGCGATCGCGTCGCGGAACGCGCCGCAGGGGCCGTCGATCGCACGCAACCCGAAGGCCCGTGCCGCGACCAGCAGGCGCATCATCGGATAGGCGAACAGGTCGAGCGGCACCGAGGGGTGGCCGTCGGCGGCGTTGCCGACATGGCGGTAGCCCGACGGCGAGGCGCCGATCTCCGCGCTGCGCGCCCCGATCGAGGCGGCAAAGTCGCCGACGCCGAGATGCAACGCGGTCACCAGCGGGTCCGCCGCCGCGAGGGTTTCCACGTTGACGAGGCCGCGCGCGGTCTCGATCAGCAGCTCCATCGCGACCGGCGCCTCGCGTGATCCGACGGCCTCGGTGATCCATTGGCCTATGCGCGCCACGTCGGTCACCGCTTCCGCCTTCGGAACGATGAACGCGTCGAGCCGACGGATGCCGCCGAGCCGCGCGATCTCCGCCTGGATCGAGGGGCTATCGACCGCGTTCAGCCTGACGGTGACCGTCTTCCGGCCCCAATCGAGAGCGGTCAATGCGTCTGCCGCCGCCTCCAGCGCTGCCGCCTTTTCGGCCGGCGGCACCGCGTCTTCGAGATCCATGAAGACGGCGTCGGCGGTCGACGCCGCGGCGCCTTGCACCATCCGCGCGCGGTGGGCGGGGACGGCGAGGTAGGTTCGGGTCAGTCGCGGTGCGGTCATAGGCGCGTTTTCTCAAGCATGCCGAGTTCGGCCAGGATCGCGTCGGTATGCTCGCCGACCGCGGGAATGTCGCCCATCACAGGATCGATGCCGGGAATGGTAATCGCGGGCAGAAAACTCATCAGTGGTCCGTTTGGCGAACCTACCTTGTGGACACGATCGCGGGCGTGCAACTGCGGATGTTCGAGGAAAGCTTCGACCGTGTTCATGTTGGCATTGGCAATGGCGGCGTCGTCGAGCCGCTGGATCACCTGCGCTACCGAAAATTTCGCGAATTTTTCCTCGATCAGCGCCTCCAGCGCGTCGCGGTTTTGCATGCGTTGCGGATTGTCGCAAAAGCGCGGATCACTCGCCAGCCCCGCGTCCTCCAGCACCTGCGCGCAGAGTGCGGTCCATTCGCGCGCGTTCTGGATGCCGAAGAACACCACCCGGCCGTCGCCGCACCGGAACGGGCCGTAGGGCGCGATGGTGGCGTGACGGGTGCCGGTGCGGAGCAGCGGCTTGCCGGCGCCATCGGTGTAATAGGCGGGATAGCTCATCCATTCGGTCATGGAATCGAACAGCGAGACCTCGAACGCCATTCCCTTGCCGGTGCGCTCGCGATTGAACAGCGCCATCAGCACGCCGTTGACGATATACATGCCGGTCGCGGTATCGACCACGGCGATGCCGCATTTCGCCGGCTGTTCCTGCGTGCCATTGATCGACAGAAATCCCGCCTCGCACTGCACCAGCAGGTCGTAGGCCTTCTTCTCGCTGTAGGGACCGCCACTGCCGTAGCCGGAAATGTCGCAGGCGATCAGGCGTGGAAATCGCGCCACCAGCGTCGCGGCATCGAGACCGAGGCGCTTCGCCGCGCCGGGCGCGAGATTCTGCAGAAACACGTCCGCCTGCGGCAACAGCGCGTCGAGCACACGCTGGCCCTCGTCGCTTTTGACGTCGAGCGCGAGGCTCTCCTTCGACCGGTTGGTCCAGGCGAACTGGCTCGACATCCCGTTCATCACGTAATCGTAGTCGCGGCAGAAATCGCCCTTGCCCGGCCGTTCGATCTTGATCACCCGCGCACCCCAGTCGGCCAGATGCCGGCTGGCGAGCGGTGCCGCAATGGCCTGTTCGAGCGACACGACGGTGATGCCGGACAACGGCAGCTGTAGCGATTCCCGGTTCATGGATGATCTCCGGCGCGCAAAGCGCGCGCAATGGCCGAGGGGCCGCGCGAAGCGCTCGCTATCGTTTCGGCAGCCGCTCGAAGCTCGGCAGGCCCTCGGGGATCTGGTGAAAGGTCTGCTTGTCGATGGTGTAGATCGCCATTTGCGGGGTTCCGAACAGGCTGGGGTCGTCGAGTGTGCCGACTTTCAACACCACGCCGGGCAAACTGCGTGGCCGCGTCACGACATGGGTGCCGCACTCGGCGCAGAATTCCCGCGTCACGGGGCGCTCGAGGTCGCTGCGGGTAAATTGCCTGGGCGTGCCCTTGGTGTATTTGAAGCCGTCGATCGGCATCATGATGAACATGTTGGGCGAGCCGCCGGTGATGTACTGGCACTCCCTGCAGTGGCATTGCGCCTTCATCATCGGCTCCCCCTCGGCTTCATAGCGCAGCGCACCGCAATAGCATCCGCCTTCGAATTTCATGGCGCTTTCTCCCTAGTGTTTGGGGGCGTTGGCGGCAGCGCTCTTTGCCGCGGCGTTGTTGAGCACGATCAGGCCGTCCACGGCGACGCCGACTTTGGTGTTGATCAGGAACGGATTGACGTCGATCGAGGCGATGCGGTTGCCGGCGTCCGCCATCAGGTTGGAGAGACCGACGATGGCCTTGACCACCGATGCCTCGTGCAGCGCGGGCTTGCCGCGATAACCCTTCAGTTTGACGCCGGCCTTGGTGCGGTTGATCAACTGCCTGGCCTCGGCGGCGTCCAGCGGCGCGCCGGCCAACGCGACGTCCTTCATCAGCTCGATATCGACGCCGCCGGTGCCGAACAGCACCACCGGTCCCATCTCGGCGTCGAGCGCGGCGCCGACCACCAGTTCGAGGTCGGCCTTCACCTGCTGCGCGATCAGGATGCCTTCGAGCTTCGGCTTGCCCTTGAGCTTTTTGACCCGGTTGGTGATGTCGGCGAAGGCCTTCTTCACCTCGGCGGCGTTGTTGATATTCAGCACCACGCCGCCGATGTCGGACTTGTGCAGGATGTCCGCGCTGACCACCTTTGCAACGACGGGAAAGCCGATCTTCTTCGCGATCTTGACGGCATCGGCTGATGTCTGCGCGATCTCTTCCTTCGACACCGGAATGCCGTAGGCCTTGAGAAGCTTTTTCGATGCGACCTCGTCGAGCGCGGCCGCGCCATTGGCGCCCTTCAGCGCCTTCTCCAGCGTCGCGCGCGCCGAAGCGCTCGAGCTCGATACGATGTCCGGCACTACCTTGGGCAAGCCGGCATAGTCGATCAGCGATTTGATCGCGCCGACCGCGCGATCGAGCCCCTGCATCACCGCGATGTTCGGCAGCGACTTGCGCAAGCCCTTGGTGAATTCGGTAAAGCCGATCGACATCGTGCTGATGTAGACCACGGGCTTGGAGGCCGCGCCGGCCATGTCGTTGACGATGCGCAGATTGCGTTCGCGCTGTTCGTGCGGGGCTTTCGGCAATTCGGAGTCGATGATGACGATGTCGGTGTCGGGATCGTCGATCATGACCTGGATCGAGGCCATATAGACCGAGGGATCGACCACCGCGGCAAAACCGGCGTCGAGCGGATTGCCGACGATGCTGCCGGGCCCGAGCATCTTGGCCAGTTTGGCGGTGGCGCTGGGGCTGAGCGGCGCGAAGTTCAGGCCGGCCGAGAAGAACGCGTCGATCAGCAGGCCGCGCTTGCCGCCGGACAACGATACCG
>CALROE020000360.1:0-4762 GCA_943369715.1 Bradyrhizobium ivorense | reverse complement strand
GCCGTCGGAGGTGATCCGCCGCGCCAAGGCGGCCGGCATCAAGAGCGTGCCGACCGGCATCGACCACGGTACCGTGACGCTGGTGGTGGATTCGCATCCGTTCGAAGTCACCACCCTGCGCGAGGACACTGAGACCTTCGGCCGCAAGGCTGTGGTCGCGTTCGGCCGCGACTGGGTCCGCGACGCCGAGCGGCGCGATTTCACCATCAATGGCCTGTCGGTCGATGCCGCCGGTGCGGTGCATGACCATGTCGGCGGATGGGACGACATCATCGCAAGGCGCGTGCGCTTCATCGGCGATCCCCATGCGCGGATCGCCGAAGACTATCTGCGCATCCTCCGGTTCTTCCGGATTCATGCCGCCTACGGCGCGGGCGAGCCCGATCGCGCCGGCACGCTCGCCTGCATCGGCGGCCGCGCCGGCCTCGCCACGCTGTCCGCCGAGCGCGTGCGGATGGAAATGCTCAAGCTGATGGTCGCGGATGGTACGGCGGTCGCGGTGCAGGCGATGGCGGATGGCGGGTTGTTGCTGCAGATTTTCGGCGGCGTCGCCTACACCGGTCCCTTCATCGCGATGATCGCGGCGGAACGACTGCTGGGACTTCCGCCGGATCCGGTTCGCCGGCTCGGCGCGCTGGGGGTCGCCGTCACCGAGGATGCGAAGCGGCTCGCGCTGCGCATGCGTCTCACCAATGCCGAAACCAAAACGCTGGATTCCATGGGCCACCGCTGGTGGCGGCTCGCTGGCATGGACGAGGCGATCGCGCGGCGCAGGCTCTATCGCCTCGGCGAGGACCGCTACCGCGACCGGCTGATGCTGGCGTGGGCGCGGGCCGGACGCGGCGTCGATCCCAGGCCATGGCGGGAGCTCGCGACCCTGCCGCAGCGCTGGAGCGCGCCGAAATTCCCGCTGAAGGCGGCGGATTTCATCGGCCGCGGCATCGCCCAGGGCCCGCTGCTCGGGCAGGTGCTGGCGCTCGCCGAAGACGGCTGGCTGGCGGCGAATTTCCCGCTGGAGGAGGCCGCCGTGCAAGCCATTGCCGATCAGGCCGTCGCGCGTTTTACCCGCGACCTCAGGCTTTGAGCTTCGTTCCTTGAGCATCCTGCCGTGAGTATCCTTGCCGGCTTCGCCGATATTTCGGTAGGGCAGCTCCTGCTGGTGGCAGGCGTCGCGCTGTTCGCCTCGGTGGTCGGCGGCCTCGCGGGCTATGGCACCGGCGCGCTGATGCCGCTGGTGCTGGTGCCCCTGATCGGCGCCGAACCGGTGGTGCCGATCATCGCGATCTCCTCGATCTTCATCAATCTCAGCCGCTTCGCCGCCTATGTCAGATACATCGATCGCCGCCGCGCGCTGATCGTGATCTCGGCGGCGGCGCTGACCACCGCACTCGGCGCCTGGGGCTACACGCTTCTCACCAGCGCGGGCGCCGCGCTGGTGATCGGCGCCATGCTGATCGCCAGCGTGCCGCTGCGCCGCCACGCGAAGCGTCGCGACCTCAGGATCTCCGACACAGGATTGGCGGCAGGCGCAGTCGGTTACGGCGCCGTGGTCGGCGGCACCTCGGGCTCGGGCGTGATCCTGCTGTCGCTGTTGATGGCCGCCGGCC
This sequence comes from Bradyrhizobium ivorense, assembly GCA_943369715.1. GTDB lineage: Bacteria > Pseudomonadota > Alphaproteobacteria > Rhizobiales > Xanthobacteraceae > Bradyrhizobium > Bradyrhizobium ivorense_A. The sequence goes on along the minus strand of CALROE020000360.1, from coordinate 3,155 downwards.
TCGAGGGCGCCGCCGTGATCGCCACCGACGCGGTGATCTCGGTCGCAACCTCCATCATCAAGATTTCCGTGTTCGGCCTCGCCGGCGTCATCACCGCGCAGGTGCTGGCCTTTGCCCTGCTGATCGGGGCGATCTCGATCCCCGGCGCGTTCCTGGCGCGCGCGTTTGTGGAACGGATGCCGGTGCGAATTCACACCGCGATCCTCGACGTCGCGGTGATCGCGGGCGGGCTGGTGATGATATCGTCGCCGGTGCGGAGTTTGGCTTGAAGATCTCCGGGAGGACTAAGCGCGCGCGTGGCGAGGTCGGTCTGAGCGTCCGGACCTCTTTGCAGGCGGGTTCCGCCTACTTTTCGCATCCACGTCGCGCAGGACGAAATCTATTGACTTTCTACAAAAGCATACTACTTTTCATAAAGACTTTGATGTTGTCGTCTTTGTCTAATTTGACATAGGAGAATAAGACCATGAATGGCTTAATGATTTCGACGGAAAACTTCAAAACGCTGACACCCGCCTGTCAAAGCGAAGTGCTTCAAGCGCTCGGACTCGGAACAGCAAGTCCTCTGACCGTCCATTCCCAGGATGCCACCGGCGAACTGATGCCGACCAAACTTTCTCTCAGCGAGACGAAGGAGTTTTGGGCCGGACTGAGTGACAAAACGCGCGCCCTAGTGAAAGCCGTAGTCGAAGAGCCGCTGAAGTTCAACGTTGGCCTTGTACTCAAGAAGGTTGCCTTGCAGCCAAGTGACCTTCGCGGGATGCTTGCTGGCATAACAAAGCGCATTCGCACGGTGACACGCAATCCAGACGCTTACTTTTTTGAAGCAGAGATCGTGGATGACGATATCAATAAATGCATCAGTTACATCCATCCCGACACTCGGTCAGCGCTTCGGCGATTGCTGAAGATTCAATAGGCCTTTTGGGGCCGCCTCATGCATCTCTCCCCCTTATGGTGGAGAGATACATGCACAGTAGATTTGAAAATCAGTTTACAGTCGTTACCCGGTTGCTGCCTGGTCGCGCGGACACTTGATAGTGCCGCAGCACGTAGGGCGGTTTGGAGCCGAGGCGTAATCCGCCGTCCAGCTAACGCCAACTTGAGTTATTCTGGGCAGGCGCTCGTTATATATTTTGTCACGTACATTGCAGTTGTCGCTGTCGCCACGGACTACGCCTTCGGCTTCAATCCGCCCTGCGGACTGCAGGTCCCCCCTAGCGCAAGAGGAGGTCAAGTTGCCAGACATAATCCCGCCAGACTCGACCATTGCCGACGTGACTGGATCGCTTCGGAATCCGGTCGAATACGTCCGGAAGGTTCTTGAGAATTTCATGTCGTCCGGCTTGGACCGCAAAAAAGCAGTGGTTCGAATCGGCGTGGCGGGACACGGGGTGTCGCCGCACTAAAAGATTGAATATCCAACTGAACTCCCATTCGAGGATTCTCTAACAATTCCGCACCAGGCAACTTTCGAAATCTACCAAGGCCAAAGCCATAAGCGGATGACGGCCTTTAGTGTTGATGACGTAAGAGAGGAGCATTGGAGCAAGAAGGCCATGGCACTTGCAGAGATTCAGCAATTGCTCGGCAGTCTACGTTCCAGAAATAAGAGTCGGTAAACGCTGGTATCGAGAGTCAGCGCGCTGCCGATGATCAAATGGCAAGATCGATATCTGCCGGTACGCTTGCCTTGCGCCGGACAAGACGCGCGCCGAAATCGTCTTCAAGCGCCAGACGCGACAGCGCGATCTCCAGAAGTTCGGTATCGGAAGATACGTGGGCCCGCTTCTTTGCCGCTTCGATCAGGCTTGCAGGCGCGCGGCCGGACAAGCGCGTGTTGGCCTCGCCGAGCAACCCGACAGCGCGCGCCTGCTCAAGCACGAGCCGGTTGCGCCTAAGCGCAATGTACTTCTCGGCTTCCATCGACCTGCGAGTCCGCTCTGCCATGGCATTGTTCAACGTTTCGCAAGACCGGAACAAGGGCTTGTGGGACGCTAGATTAGTGCCGGTGATTTGCCCGACGTGTCAAATGGTGTCGCCGGCATAACCCCATGCCAGCGACCGGTCTGTTACTGTACATGGGGTTGTTTTCGATATTTTTGGTTTGGGGGCGGGCCCGGGTCGGCTTTGGCGCGGCAAGAGCCCCATGCTCACTCGGCCGGCAGCAATTCCGTCAGCGAGCGGATGATGCGGTCGGGCCTGACATGGGTGTCGGCGGGCAGGCCGTCGCCATGGGCGTCCATCCAGATCGCATAGATGCCGAGGCGCTGCGGCACTTCAATTTCCCATTCCAGATTGTCGCCGATCATCCAGGTCTCGGGCGCTGTCACCCCCAGCGCTTCCATGGCATGCAGATAGGCGCGCTCTTCCGGTTTGCCGAAACCGTGCTCGCCCTCGATCTGGATGTGGTCGAACCGGTGCGCCAGCTCGAAGCGCTCGACCTTGGCGCGCTGGGTGTCGGCCGCGCCATTGGTCACCAGCGCCAGTTTTACGCCGCGCGCTTTCAGGGCGTCGATTGCGTCATGCGCGCCCGGAAACATGAACATCTCTTCTTCGCGATAGGCAGTCAGGCGGTCGGCAAGGCGGACGGCAAGATCAACAGGCAAAGCGGGCTGGCCGGCGGCGGCCAGCGTGGCAAACCCGTCCTTGACGACCAACTGCCTCGCTTCGGCGAGCTTCAATCGCCAGGCGGCTTCCGCCGTCGCCCAGAATTTTCGGCCTGACTCCAGCACCGCGGCGGCGACCTGTTGCGGCGAGTGCGGCGCCAGTTCGCTGGTGAACTCCGCCGCGATCTTGTTCCAGGCGATCTCCGGCCGGCCATAGGCGGACAGGATGGTGTCGTCCATATCGATCAGCATCGCGCGTGGTAGCTGCGTCATTGTGTTCAGGGCCATTTCACTTCCGGCGGCATCGACGACAGGATGGAATCGACGTTGCCGCCGGTTTTCAGCCCGAAGATGGTGCCGCGATCATACAGCAGGTTGAATTCGACGTAACGTCCGCGCCGGACCAGCTGCTCCTCGCGGTCTTCGGCGCTCCACGGCGTCTCGAAATTGCGCCGTACCAGCTCGGGATAGACTTTTAAGAAGGCGCGACCGACGTCCTGGGTGAAGGCGAGATCGGCATTCCAGTCGCCGGAATCGAGCCAGTCG
>CALROE020000359.1:0-4791 GCA_943369715.1 Bradyrhizobium ivorense | reverse complement strand
TGGCACCATCGAGGAAGGCTCCTTGACCGCCTTCAATATCGCGCTCGATCAATTCCACAACGCGGTGGCCGACCGCAAGGCGGTGCTGATGAGCATGCCGCAAAGCCTGCAACGAGCGGGCGCCCAGTTCCGGGCGACCGGCACGTTGTAAGCGCGCCGTTCCACAATCGGTCTGTCATAAAACCTTTCTAGGCCTGTCAGCGCTTTCGGGGCATTCTGCCGGCCGGGCTCGGAAGAGGCGTGCATGACCATCAGAATTTCCCGCCGGCGTTTGCTGACCACCGCCGCGGCTACGAGCATCGGCGGCATCAGCGTTTTGGCGATGCCCTATCTCAGCCGCGCCGCCGACCGGCCGCAGATCACCCATGGCGTGCAGTCCGGCGACGTCGGGGCCGATGGCGGCGTGGTGTGGGCGCGCGCGGACCGCGCCGTCACACATGATGGTCGAGGTCGCCACCACTGAATCGTTCAGCCACGCGAAGGTCTTGCCGCCGATCGCGGCGCTGCCCGAAAGCGACTTCACCGCGAAAATGCTGCTGGAAAACCTGCCGGCCGGGCAGGAGATCTTTTATCGCGTCCGGTTCCGCGACCTCGCGCATCCCGCCATCTCAGGCGAGCCGGCGATCGGCCGCTTCCGCACCGCGCCGGCCGACCGCCGCGACGTCAGTTTCGTGTGGGGCGGCGACGTCGCTGGACAGGGCTGGGGCATCAATCCCGACGACGGCGGCATGGTCACCTTCGCCACCATGCGCAAGCACCGGCCGGATTTCCTGCTGCACTCCGGCGATACTATCTATGCCGACGGCGTCATTGCCGCCGAAGTGAAGCTCGCCGACGGCAAGATCTGGAAGAACGTCACGATCCCGGAAAAGGCAAAGGTCGCCGAGACGCTCGACGAGTTTCGCGCCGCGCACAAATACAACTTCCTCGACGATAATGTGCGCGCCTTCAATGCTGAGGTGCCGGTCTTCGTGCAGTGGGACGATCACGAGGTCACCAATAACTGGTCGGCTTCGAAGCAACTGCCCGCCGCCTACAAGGAGCGCAGCATCGGCTTGCTCGCCGCGCGGGCGGCCCGCGCGTTCCACGAGATGTACCCGATGCGCGAAAGCCTCGCCGAGCCGGGCCGGATCTACCGCACGCTCCACTATGGACCGCATCTCGACGTCTTCATGCTGGACGAGCGCAGCTATCGCGGCGCCAATGGTGGGAACCAGCAGACCGCTTACGGCCCCGAGAGCTACTTCCTCGGGCCCGACCAGCTCGCTTGGCTGAAGCGCGGATTGCTGAACTCGCGCGCCACCTGGAAGGTGATCGCCTCCGACATGCCACTCAGCATCATCGTCTATGACGATGCCGCCAACAGGAGCGGTTCGGAGGCGTTCGCGCAAGGCGACGGCCCACCGCGCGGCCGCGAACTCGAGATCGCGGATATCCTGCGTTTCATCAAGTCAGCCGGGATCGTCAATACCGTGTGGCTGACGGCGGACGTGCACTACGCGGCGGCGCATTACTACAATCCGGACAAGGCGCAATTTCAGGATTTCGAGCCGTTCTGGGAGTTCGTCGCCGGCCCGTTGCATGCCGGCACCTTCGGGCCCAACGAACTCGACAACACGTTTGGGCCCGAGGTGAAATTCATCAAGGCGCCGGGGCCGGACAAGCAGAACCTGCCGCCCTCCGCCGGGATGCAATTCTTCGGTCACGTCAGGATCGACGGCGCGACCGGGCAGATGACCATGACCCTGCGCGACCGCGCCGACGTGGCGCTGTGGTCGACAACGCTCGATCCCAAGCCAAGTTAGTCAGGTTAGATTCGCAAGCCAGGATAGGTTCATCGCCCGGTATTGTCGCCGGAACGCCGTAGCAGCGCCTTCAGCGCATCGGACGAATAGGGCTTTGGCAGCCGCGGCTTGTCGGCGAGCGCGGCCGGCAACCTGACATCGACGCCATATCCGGTGACGAAGATGAAGGGAATCTTCAGCTCATCGAGCCGCTCGGCGATCGCAAAACTCTTTTCCCGCACCAGTCCGACATCGAGCAGGGCAAAATCCGGCGTGCGATCGGCGATCATGGCGAGCGCCCTGGCGACATTGGCCGCGGTACGAACCCCCTTCACGCCGAAACCGAGAATGGTGTCCTCGAAATCGAGCGCGATGATCGGGTCATCCTCGACGATCAATACGTCGCCGGGCATGCCGTCAGAAGCTGCGGGTTCCATCATTCGCCACGTTTTGAGGGTCGCATCGACCGGTTCCAATTGTGCAACCATCACGTCCAGACCTGCCTGTCTGTTCACTTGTGCACACAACAATCCAGTGCGATCAGATATTGTCCGCGTGGCGGGCCAGGGGGCATCTGGAATGACAGCGCGAAGCGGCGACGCTCCTGACGGGAACGACCGTCCTTACAACAACCTGTTACGACGGCTCAGCGTCGGCGACTTTGCCTTGATTGCACCGCATCTGTCGCCGGCAGAGGCCGAGCCCAACGACCTGCTCTACAATCCCGGCGACGATGTCGAGACCGTGCATTTTCCCTGCGGACCGAGCCTGGCGTCCTATCTGGTGCCCAACGAGGACGGCCGTGACGTCGAGACCATCCTGATCGGCCGCGAAGGCGCCGTGGGGGGCATCGTCAGCCAGGGCTATCTGCCCGCCTACACGCGCATCATGGTCAAGTTCGGCGGGCCGTTCGTTCGGATGCCGATCGGAAAGCTCGATGCGGCGAAGTCCAGATCGGCCAGCCTGCGCAACGTATTCGCGCGCTATGCCGACTGCATGCTGGCGCAGATCTTCCAGTCCACGGCCTGCAATGCGATCCACTCGATCGAGCAGCGCACCGCCAAATGGATCATCTCGGCGATGGAGCGCACCGACGGCGACGACGTCGTGCCGCTGACGCATGAACAGCTGGCGACCCTGTTGGGGGTCGGCCGCAGCTATACCAGCCGCGTGATCCAGACCTTCAAGGCGGACGGGGTGCTTGAGACCCGCCGCGGCTCGATCATGGTCCGCAACCCCGCAGCGCTGCGCATCCGGGCCTGTCTTTGCAACGAGGCCGTCAAGAACCACTTCGACGAGGTGTTGCGGGGCGTCTATCCAGCCCCTTAAAAAGGCAACTAGGGCGGCAGAACCGGCAAAAATGGGGTAACCAACTGCCAAACAAATCATTGTTTTTTGGCGTTTTCTGACTATATTGCACCGCAATGAGCAAGATCCGCCCGGTCCTTATGGCCGGGCTTCGTTTTTGGGCGCCATGGGCGCCTTCAGAATTCCAGGTTTTGAGCGTGATCCGGAAAAGTGGGTCCCGGTTTTCCGGCGAGATCGCGCTCCAGCCATTGTCCGAGCCAGAAGAACAGTCATGAACCTTCGCAATATCGCTATCATCGCTCACGTCGACCACGGCAAGACCACCCTCGTCGACAAGCTGCTGCAGCAATCCGGCACCTACCGCGACAACCAGCGCCAGGTCGAGCGCGCGATGGATTCCAACGATCTGGAGCGCGAGCGCGGCATCACCATTCTTGCCAAGTGCACGTCGGTGCATTGGGAAGACACCCAGATCAACATCGTCGATACCCCGGGCCATGCCGACTTCGGCGGCGAGGTCGAGCGTATTCTTTCGATGGTCGACGGCGTGATCGTCCTGGTCGACGCCGCCGAAGGTCCGATGCCGCAGACCAAGTTCGTGGTCGGCAAGGCGCTGAAGCTCGGCCTGAAGCCGATCGTCGCCATCAACAAGGTAGATCGTCCCGACGCGCGTATCACCGAAGTCGTCAACGAGGTGTTCGACCTGTTCGCAGCGCTCGACGCCACTGACGAGCAGCTCGATTTCCCGATTCTCTACGGCTCCGGCAAGAACGGCTGGATGGGCACCACCCCGGATGCCTCGCATGACGTCGGCATGAAGCCGCTGTTCGATCTCGTCATCAAGCATGTCCCGCCGCCGGTGGTCGAGGAAGGCCCGTTCCGGCTGCTCGGCACCATTCTCGAGGCCAACCCCTATCTCGGCCGCATCATCACCGGCCGTATCGCGTCCGGTTCGGTGAGGCCGAACCAGGCAGTGAAGGTGATGTCGCGTGACGGCAAGGTGGTCGAAACCGGCCGCATTACGAAGATTCTGGCCTTCCGCGGCCTGGAGCGGCAGCCGGTCGAACTGGCCGAAGCCGGCGACATCGTCGCCATCGCGGGCCTGCCCAAGGGCACCGTCGCCGATACGTTCTGCGATCCCTCCGTCGAAGTCCCGATCCAGGCGCAGCCGATCGATCCGCCGACCGTGTCGATGTCGTTCATCGTCAACAACTCGCCGCTGGCCGGCACCGAAGGCGACAAGGTCACGAGCCGCCTGATTCGCGACCGTCTGCTGCGCGAGGCCGAAGGCAACGTCGCATTGCGTGTGGTCGAGGCCGCCGACAGGGATGCCATGGAGGTTTCGGGCCGCGGCGAATTGCAGCTGGCGATCCTGATCGAGACCATGCGCCGCGAAGGCTTCGAGCTCTCGGTGTCGCGTCCCCGCGTCGTGCTGACCAAGGACGAGAACGGCGAGTTGCTGGAGCCGGTCGAGGAAGTCGTGATCGACGTCGATGAGGAATTCTCCGGCGTCGTGGTGCAGAAGATGAGCGAGCGCAAGGCCGAGATGATCGAGATGCGCCCGTCCGGCGGCAACCGCCTGCGGCTGGTGTTCTACGCGCCGACCCGCGGCCTGATCGGCTATCAGGGCGACCTGATGACCGACACCAAGGGCACGGCGATCATGAACCGCCTGTTCCACAACTATTTGCCCTACAAG
>CALROE020000358.1:0-4800 GCA_943369715.1 Bradyrhizobium ivorense | reverse complement strand
CCGACGCTGAATGCGGCCCAGCGCGAGACCGTCTGCGCCGCCGCGCGAAAGGCCGCCGGGGCGGTCAATTATGTCGGCGCCGGCACCATCGAATTCGTGTCCGACGGCAAGGATGTGTTCTTCATCGAGATGAACACAAGGCTGCAGGTCGAGCATCCCGTCACCGAACTGATCACGGGCATCGATCTCGTGGAATGGCAGTTGCGGGTGGCGTTCGGCGAAAAGCTGCCGCTGACGCAGGATCAGATCACGCTCAACGGCCACGCCATCGAAGCGCGGGTCTATGCCGAAAATCCGCACAAGAATTTCATGCCGTCGGTCGGCCGCATCAGGACATGGCACACGCCGGCCGAAGTGAACGGCCTGCGCATAGACGCGGGCTATCGCGCGGGCGACGCGGTCTCGCCGCACTACGACGCCATGCTGGCCAAGGTGATTGCCTGGGCGCCGACCCGCGACGAGGCCATCGACCGGCTCAACCGCGGCCTCGAGGAGACCGATGTCCGCGGCATCGTCAGCAATATTCCCTTCCTGTCGGCGCTGGTGACGCATCCGCACGTGCGCGCCAATACCATCGATACCGGCTTCATCGAACGCGAATTGAAGAACCTGACGCCGGCAGCACCGGTTCCGCACGATCTCGAGCTGGGTGCCGCCGTGGTCGCCATCCTCGGCGAAGAGACAAAGCGCGCCGGCGCGGAGGCGCATTCACCGTGGCGGACGGCGGGCTGGATGCCTGTCGGCCGGCGGCGTCGGCTGTTCACGTTCCGGGACGGGCAGGGCGGCGAACACAAGGTTGACCTGGTCTACGGCAACGGTCCGGCGACACTGTCGATCGGCGAGCGGGAACTGGCCTTCACGACCGCGCCCGAGGCTGCCGGCGGTTTCCAGCTCCGGCTGCACGGCATCAAATCCCATGTCGTCGCCGTAATCGAAGGCCATGAACTCTATCTGCGCACCCGCAACGGCCGCTTCGACCTGCATTGGGTCGATCCGTTCGGCGGCGAGACTGAAGAACAGGTCGGCGACGACAAGATCGTGGCGCCCCTGCCGGGCACCGTAGTGGCGTTGCTGGCGGAAGTTGGCGCTACGCTGGATAAGGGCGCGCCGATTCTCACGCTGGAAGTGATGAAGATGGAGCAGACCCTGCGCGCGCCATTTGCGGGCGTTCTGAGCGCGATCAAATGCAAGGTCGGCGATATCGTCGGCGAGGGCGTCGAACTCGCCGTGGTCGAGCCGACCGTTGTGTAGGGTGGGCAAAGGCGCGCTCTTCGCGCCGTGCCCACCATTTTCGCGCAACACATTTTGAATGGTGGGCACGGCGCGAGGCGCCTTTGCCCACCCTAGGTTCGAGAGCTGTGGCATGAGACCAGCATGAACGATTCCGTCCGCATCGTCGAAGTCGGTCCACGCGACGGCCTGCAGAACGAGAAGGCGCCGGTTGGCGTCGAGGACCGCATCGCCTTCATCGAGGCGCTGATTGGCGCGGGGCTGCACACCGTCGAGGTCGGCGCCTTCGTGTCGCCGAAGGCAATCCCGCAAATGGTCAACTCCGATGCCGTGCTGCGCGGGGTCGATCATCATCCGGACAGCGAATTCCACGTCCTGGTGCCGAACGAGAAGGGCTATGAAGCGGCCCTCGCCGCCGGCGCCAAGGTGATCGCGGTGTTTGCCTCGGCCTCGGAAGGTTTTTCCCACGCCAATATCAATTGCACGGTGGCGGAATCGATCGAACGCTTCAAGCCGGTGCTGGCGCGCGCCAGGGCCGACGGCATCAAGGTGCGTGGCTATATCTCCTGCGTACTCGGCTGCCCCTTTGACGGCGAGGTGAAACCGCAAGCGGTGGTCGACGTGGCGCGGACGCTATCGGATCTTGGCTGCTACGAGGTCTCGCTCGGCGACACCATCGGCGTCGGCACGCCGCGCAAGGCGAGGCACCTGCTGCGCGCCGTGGCCGGCAGCGTGCCGATGGCGAATCTGGCGATGCATTTCCACGACACCTATGGCCAGGCCCTTGCAAACCTCTATGCCGGGATGGAGGAGGGCTGCCGCGTGATCGATTCCGCCGCCGGCGGCCTCGGCGGCTGCCCCTATGCGCCGGGCGCGACCGGCAACGTCGCCACCGAGGACGTGGTCTACCTGCTGGAAGGCATGGGCATCGCCACCGGCGTCGACATGCCGAAGCTGCTGGCGGCGACCCACGCGATCAGCCGGCTGATCGGCCGGCCACCGGTCAGCCGCGTGGCGACTGCGTTGAATGCGAAGGGGCGAGTAGGAAGCAGCGAATAACGAATGGAAGGCTTACTGCTCGCCATTCGCCACTTACGCAGGCACGTCGCTCGCGAGCTTCAGCAGGTTGGCTGAGGTCGGCGTCTTGGCGCCATAGTCCTTCCAGGCGGTGTCGCGCGCGATGTCGCGCCACTGGCCCACGGTGGCCGCGTCGAGCATGCTGACCCTGGCGCCGGCCTTTGCATAGACCTCGGCAACCCTGATGTCGTCGTCCTGCGCGCCCCGCTTGCCGAAGGCTTCCAGTTCGGCGCCGACGCCGCGGATGATGTCCTGGTGATTTTTTGGCAGTTTGTCGAAAACCGACTTCGACATCAGCAACGGCTCCAGCATGAACCAGTAGGACGCGCCGGCGCCCGAGGTCAGGAATTTGGAGACTTGCTCGAGCCGGAACGAAATCAGGCTGGTCGAGGAGGTGATGCCGGCGTCGCAGGCGCCGCTCCGCATCGCCGCATAGAGCTCGTTCGACGGCACCGACAGCACCTCGGCGCCCGCGGTCCGCAGCACCATATCCATCTCGCGCGAACCGCCGCGGACCTTGAGGCCCTTGACGTCTTCCGGCGCCACGACCGGCCTGGCGCGGCTGGCGACGCCGCCGGCCTGCCATATCCAGGTGAGCAGGATGATGCCCTTGTCGGTCAGAAAGTCCGTCAACAGCTTTCCGACCGGGAGTCCCTTCCAGCGCAGGCCCTGATCGTAGGTCGAGACCAGGCCGGGCATCAGCCCGATATTGGTCTCCGGCAATTCGCCGCCGGCATAGGGAAGCGGATAGAGGCTGATGTCGAGCGTGCCTTGGCGCAACGCCGAGAACTGCGCGGTGGTCTTGCTCAGCGTGGAGTCCGGAAAAACCTCCGCGGCGATCTCGCCGCCGCTGCGTTTGGCGACTTCAGCCGCAAACATCCGGCAGAGCCGGTCGCGGAAATCGCCCTTGTCGATGCTGCCGCCGGGAAACTGGTGCGAAATTTTCAGGGTGGTCGCAGCCTGCGCCGTTCCGATCCCGAATCGCAGGATGGCCGGCGCGGCTAGCGCCGTGATGAGGGCGTGGCGGCGCGTGAGCATGGAATTCCCTCGAATATTATTGATTGAATTATAGACTGGAATATTGCGGCGGTATTGAAGGAATCCTGCCCGCTTCTGCCGAAATTCTCTCTGGTCTGATATCCGGGAGCGGGCGTTTGAGTAAGCCCCCACAGGGCGGCAGCGCGGGTTCAACCGAAAACAGGATTCGGCCGGCGCGTTATCCGGAACCCGGCGACCGGCTGCAAAAAGCCGGCTCCGGCGAAAAATTTTCAGGCCAAGGTAACAAACGCCGTCGCGGGAGCGTCCTGAACCATAGCGGCATCAGTCGCTTGCAAGAACCTGTTTCAAAGGGAAAACCAGCCAATGACCATCACCACCCGTATCGCACTCGGAATTTCGGCCGCCGCGCTCACGCTCAGCCTGGCGCTGGCGCCTGCCGCCTTCGCTCAGGACAAGATGGGCAAGGACGACGGCATGAAGAAGGACACGATGTCCAAGGATGGCATGAAGAAAGATGACGCCATGTCGAAGGACGGCATGAAGAAGGACTCCATGGCCAAGGACGGGATGAAGAAAGACGACGGAATGAAGAAGTAGGTCTGCCGCTGGATTCAGCGTCGTGTGGGCTCGCCTCCTTGAGGAGGCGGGCCTGCGATGGGCGGGGCGTCAGGCCGCGCCGGCTGCCTTATTTCTTCTTGCCCTTGCCCTTGCGGGCGGCATAACGCGCATCGCGCGCGGCCTTGCGCTCGGCCTCGAGTGCGAATTCCGCCGCGGCGGCGGCTTCCTGTTCGCGCACGATCTGGGCGGCGGCTTCTGCGGCGGCCTCGGCCTCGCGTGCCTTCTGCTCGGCCTTGGCGGCTTCGCGCGCCAGCTTGGCCTTGGCCCGCTCGGCGGCCTGCGCCTCGCGCTCGGCCTGCCGTTGCAGGACCGCGGGGTCGTTCAGACCCGGCTTGGCCTTAAACTTCTCCAGGATGTTCTTCCTTGCTTCCTGCGCCGCCTTCTGCCGGTCCGCGAAGCTAGGTTCCTTGAATCCACTCATTGAAACGGCCTTGTCGCTTTCGTTTGGGTGATGGGGTGATCGGATTTGGCGCGAGGACAATGAGCGCCCCCGGCGCGATGGGGAGCGGTTTACAGCCGCCCGGGCCGGGACGCCATCGTTTAATCGGCCAGCCGGCGCAATGTCGCGCGAAAACTGACGCTGCGGCTGCCCACCAGCGAGGTGCCGAAAACCTCGGAACGGTCGTCCCGCCAGCTTCCCGAAAAGCCGGTCGTGACCTCCCGGCCGCCAAAAACCGGACGCGCGGTGGGGTCGCGATAGGGGGTGTGCTGATTGGTCACCAGGTCACCTTTCCAGCTGCCTTCCCGGCAAGTGTAGCTGCCAACCGACCAGAAATAGGGGTCGCCGCCGAAGATCTTGCCGTCACGAAGCACGATCACCCCGCTGGCACGTCCCTTGACGCCGTCGCCCATCTGAATGTGCACCGAGTAGAGCCC
>CALROE020000357.1:0-4809 GCA_943369715.1 Bradyrhizobium ivorense | reverse complement strand
CTTCAAGCAGGCGTTTTCCTGCAATGCCGACATTGGCAATATGAACGGAACAGGCGCTTCCGGTCCCCATATCTATGACCCGAACGTAAGGCCATCGCAATGGGCCGTTTGGAGGACCCCCGCGAGGCCCCAGGGTCGCACCGGCGGCGCATTTTCCATGGCCCGGCAGGCTAACTGTCGCATTTGCCCGATTCCGGGCGGAATGCCCCTGGCACAGCGATTAGGTGCTTTTCTTCCCAATCGTTTTCGGGGAAGATTGAAACCATAAACAGAACAATGCCGGTGTCGTCGTGAGCGGGGCCGCAGGGAGAAGCTGAATGTTCCAACGTAATCGTTTGATGATCGCGCTCGCCACGGTCGGCATGCTGGTTTCCGCCGGCGCCGGTGCGCAGGAGTATCCCACCAAGCCGATCACCCTGATCGTGCCGTGGCCCGCGGGCGGCTCGACCGACATCTCGATGCGGGCGATCGCCGACAGCGCATCCAAGATCCTCGGCCAGCCGATCACGATCGACAACAAGGCCGGCGGTGGTGGCACAGTCGGCCCCGCCACCATGGCGGCTACTGCCAAACCCGACGGCTACACCATCGCACAGATTCCGATCACGGTATTTCGCCTGCCGCTGATGCAGGAAACCCCATGGGATGCCGCCAAGGACTTCAGCTACATCGTTCACCTCACCGGCTACACCTTCGGCGTCACCACCAGCACCGAGTCGCAGTTCAAGACCTGGAAGGATGTGGTCGACTACGCCAAGGCCAATCCCGGCAAGGTGACCTACGCCACCCCGGGGGCCGGAACCTCCTTGCATATCGGCATGGAACAGATCTCCGCCCTGGCAGGCATCAAGCTGACCCAAGTGCCGTTCAAGGGCGGCGCCGAAACCAATGCCGCGGTGCTTGGCCAGCACACCATGCTGCAGGCCGACTCCACCGGCTGGCGTCCGCTGGTCGACGCCGGCAAGCTTCGGCTGCTGATGGTGTGGACCTCGGCGCGGTCGCCGAATTTCCCCAACGTCCCGACGCTCAAGGAACTCGGCTATCCCATGGTCTATGACTCGCCGTTCGGCATCGCCGGGCCCAAGGGCATGGATCCCAAGATCGTCGCCAAGCTGCATGATGCCTTCAAGAAGGCGCTCGACGATCCCGCGGTGATCGCCACACTGGCCAAATTCGACATGGTTCCGAACTACAAGAATACCGAGGACTACAAGAAGTTCGTCACCGAGGTCACCAATTCCGAGTTCAAGGTGATCGAGACTCTCGGCCTGGCGAAGAAGAAGAATTGAGCAAGTCGCAGCTCGTCTAGCTGCTACTCTCACCTCTCCCTTCGGGAGAGGTCGGATTGCGAAGCAATCCGGGTGAGGGGTTAAGCTCTATCGATAGACCGTACCCCCTCACCCCAGCCCTCTCCCCATGGGAGAGGGGGCGCACCGGACCCTCCGAAATATCGGGGCAACGAAATCGGAATGTTGCGATGAATGATCAATCCAGCGTGCGCCTGAAACTCAACAATTCCGAATTATGGGGCGGGCTGATCGGCCTCGCGCTCGGCGCCTTCGTCGTCTGGTCCGGCCTCAAGCTCAAGCTCGGCACCATCAACGACCCCGGCTCCGGTTACGTGCTGTTCTACACCGGCCTGCTGATGTGCCTGCTCGCCGCCACCATCATCGTCGCGGCGGTGACCGAGGGCGGTCCGACCTTCGGCTCGCGCTGGAAGGACGCGCGCTGGACCAAGCCGTTGCTGGTCATCGCATCCCTCATCGTGTTTTCCCTGGCGCTCGATCGGCTGGGATTTCTGCTGTCCACGATACCGCTGATGTTGCTGCTGCTGCGCCTGGTCGACCCGGTGCGCTGGTCGCTGGCCGTTCCGATCGCCCTGTTCGCGCCGCTCGGGGTGTGGTGGGTCCTGAAGCGCCTGCTCCTGATCCAGTTGCCTTCGGGCATCTTCGGAATCGGCTGACCGGATCGAATACATGGAAACACTTCTCAACGTCGGGCATGGCTTCAGCATCGCGCTGCTGCCGATCAACCTGCTCTATTGCTTCATCGGGGTGTTCATCGGCACGCTGGTGGGCGTGCTGCCCGGCATCGGACCGATTTCGGCGATGTCGCTGCTGCTGCCGATCACGCTGTCGGGAACGCCGGAGTCCGGCATCATCATGATGGCCGGCATCTATTACGGCTCGATGTATGGCGGCTCCACCACCTCGATCCTGGTCAACATCCCCGGCGAAGCCGCCTCGGTCGTAACCTGCATCGACGGCCACCAGATGGCGAAGCAGGGCCGCGCCGGACCGGCGCTCGGCATCTCGGCGCTCGGCTCGTTCATCGCCGGCACGTTCGCGCTGGTCGCGCTGATGCTGGTGGCGCCGTCGCTCGCCAGCGTCGCGATCGCGTTCGGGCCGGCGGAATACTTCAGCCTGATGGTTCTGGGACTGGTGGTTCTGACCTTTCTCACCCAGGGCTCGATGGCGAAGGCGCTGCTGATGGCCTGCATCGGCATCGTGCTCGGCCTGATCGGACTGGACAGCATTACCGCGATGCCGCGGCTGACCTTCGGTCGCCTGGAACTGATCGACGGCATCGGCCTGGTGCCGGTGGTGATGGGCCTGTTCGGCGTCGCCGAAGTCCTGATCAATACCGAGCAGCTTATCAAGCGCGACGTCATCAATGCCAAGATCACGCAGTTGCTGCCGAACAAGGCCGACTGGAAGGCCAGCGCCGGACCGATCGGGCGCGGCACCATTCTCGGATTCTTCCTGGGGATTCTGCCGGGCGGCGGCTCGGTGATCTCCTCGTTTGCCTCCTACGCGCTGGAGAAGCGGCTGTCGAAGACGCCGGAGCGGTTCGGCAACGGCGCGATCGAGGGCGTCGCGGGGCCGGAAGCCGCCAACAACGCCGCCGCCGGCGGCGCCTTCATTCCGCTGATGACGCTCGGCATTCCGCCGAACGTGGTGATGGCGCTGCTGCTCGGCGCCTTCATCGTTCACGGGGTGCAGCCCGGCCCGCTGATGATCACGCAGAACCCCGGCCTGTTCTGGGGCATCGTCGCCAGCATGTATATCGGCAACGTCATGCTGCTGGTGCTCAATCTGCCGCTGATCGGGATGTGGGTGCAGCTCCTGAAATTGCCTTACAATATTCTCTTCCCGCTGATCATCCTGTTCACCATCATCGGCGTCTATTGCTCCAGCAACAACGTGTTCGACGTCTATGTCATGATCGCCTTCGGCGTGATCGGTTATTTCATGCGCAAGATCGGCTACGAACCCGCGCCGCTGGTGCTGGCCTTCGTGCTGGGCCCGATGCTGGAAAACAACCTGCGCAAATCGCTGATCCTGTCGCAGGGCGACTTGTTCACCTTCGTGGAACGCCCGATCTCGGCGGTGTGCCTGGCGATTGCGGCTGTCCTTCTGATCGGCCCGCTGCTGCCATCGTTCCGCAAGAAGCGCGAACTGGTGGCGCTGGAGGAAGGCGCCTAGGCTGCGGAGCAGCCTCTGAGGTTTCAGAGCAGTTTTGCGCGCGCGAACAGCGCGCGGAGCGCGTTGGTCGCCTGCACGATCAGCATGCCATCCTCGAGCGCGGCCTTGGCGTCGCTGTGCAGCGACTTGAATTCCATCCACTCGACCGAGCTGAGGCTGCTGATGAAGTCGTAAGCCTGGCCGACGGTCTCGATCGCAACGGTCTTGCCGTTCAACTTGACCCGGAACGTCGCCTTCAGCTGTGTTTGGGAGTTCGATGCCTTGCTCATCGCGTTACCGTTGTTCAGCGGCGCCGGCAAAGTCAACGGAACTCACGGCCGACCGCGCGGCCTCTCGCCCAGATCCCAGAACAGGCCGGCCATGATGCCCAGCGCCTCTTCGGTCACATTAAGCAGAATGTGTTCATCGGGCGCATGCTGCGAGCAACCGGGATAGGAATGCGGCACCCAGATCGTGGGCAGACCGAGGCCTTCGGAGAACACGTCATTGGGCAGCGACCCGCCGAAATTCGGCAGGATCGCCGGCGCCTTCCCGGTGGTCTGTCGGATCGATTCCGCCGCCCAGCCGACCCAGGGGCTGTCGAAATCGGTGCGTGACGCGGCAAAGCTTTGGGCCGCGCTCACCTCGACCATCGCAAACCCGTTGTCGCGCAGGTGCGCCCGCACCGCGTCAATGACCTGGTCAATTCGCGTGCCGACGACGAAGCGCAATTGCAGCACCGCATGCGCCTCGCCGGGAATCGCATTGGCGGGGCTTGCAATGTTGCCTGACGACATCGCCAGCACTTCCAGCGTGTTCCAGGCGTAGAGCCGCTCGGCGGCCGACAGCCCCTCCTCGCCCCAGTTCTCCGACAGTGCCGGCTCGTCGGCCGTCGGCTCGACCTTCACATCGGCCAGCACCGCGCGAATCGCGTTGGAGATGCGCGGCGGCTTCAGCTGGTCCAGTTGCATGCGTCCCTTGTGGTCGACCAGGCAGGCGATCGCGCCGGACAGGATGGTCGCGGCATTGGCCAGCACGCCGCCCCAATTACCGGAGTGATGCGCGCCATCGCGCAGCTTGACGTCGAGATGAATCCGCAAACCGCCGCGGCAGCCGAGGAAGATGGTCGGGCGATCGGCCGACAGCCGCGGCCCGTCGGATGCCAGAAACAGATCGGCCTTCAGCTCCTCGCGCAGCGCCTCGCATACAACGCGCAGATCCGGCGAGCCGATTTCCTCGCCGGTCTCGATGATGAATTTGGCATTGAAGCCGAGCTTGCCGCCGCGCGCCGCGCGCACGGCCGACAGCGCCGCCATATTGATGCTGTGCTGGCCCTTGTTGTCGG
>CALROE020000356.1:0-4814 GCA_943369715.1 Bradyrhizobium ivorense | reverse complement strand
GGCTGGCCTATGAGGTGCCGCCACGCATCCTGATCACGGGCTCGCTGTATCTGGCGGGGCAAGTGCTGGCCGCCAACGGCACCCCGCCGGGATAGGCCCGAACAGGAGTAGCCATGCGCTTTGCCGCGATCGCCGATGTGCACGGAAACCATCTCGCGCTGGAAGCCGTTGTGGCCGACATCCGCGCTGAGGGCATCGATGCCATCGTCAATCTCGGCGATATGGCGAGCAGCCCGCTCGAGGCTGGGCGGACGATGGATGCGCTGATGGCGCTCGACGCCGTGCATGTGCTCGGCAATCACGACCGCTGGCTGATCGAGCGGCCGCCGGAGAAGCTGGGATCGTGGGACCGCCCCGCCTACGCGCAGCTCAACGAGAAACACCTCGATTGGCTGCGCCAGGTGCCGCCGACGCGCGTGTATCGCGACCAGGTGTTTCTCTGCCACGGCACGCCCGGCAACGACGATCTGTACTGGCTGGAGACGGTGACATCAGATGGCTCGGTGACGCTGTCGGCGCGGGAAGCCATCGAGAAGGAAGCGGAGGGGATTTCGCAGTCGCTGATTCTTTGCGCCCATACCCATATCGCGCGCGCGGTGCGACTCGGCGATGGCCGCATGGTGGTCAATCCCGGCAGCGTCGGCGTTCCCGGTTTTTCCTACAACGTGCCGTACCCGCATCTGATCGAGGCCGGCACGCCGGACGCGCGCTACGCGATTCTCGAACGGGTCGGCAGCGAGTGGCGCGTCACCTTCCGGCACGTGCCCTACGACCACGAAGCGATGGCGACATTGGCGCGCCGCAACGGTTATCCCGAGTTCGCTTCCGCGCTGGCGACCGGATGGGTCCGATAGTCAGAAACGCGAACGGCCGGCGAAGCGCCGGCCGTCATGACCAGATTTCTTTAGAGACGGATCAGACCGCAGCGGTGATCCACTGCTGCAGCTTGGCCTTCGGCGCGGCGCCGACCTGGCGCGAGGCCATCTCGCCGCCCTTGAAGATCATCAACGTCGGGATCGACATCACGCCGTATTTCGAGGCCGTCTTCGGGCTCTCGTCGACGTTCAGCTTGACGATCTTGACCTTGTCGCCCATCGCGCCTGAAATTTCGTCGAGTGCCGGCGCGATCATGCGGCACGGGCCGCACCATTCGGCCCAGAAATCGACCACGACCGGTCCGGTCGCGTTGAGCACTTCGGCTTCGAAATCGGCGTCAGAAACCTTGCCAACGGCCATGGGAATACCTCGTTCGGGTTGGGGAAAACGCGGCGAAGAATCGCCGCCAGATCATGCCGTCAACCTATGAACGCGGTCTTGCCGGGTCAAGCTCGGTCATCCCCCCGGACGACACTAGCCAGTGCCGCGTCCAGCGCAGGCGTGGAAATCTCCATCAATTCAGGGGTTTCGGTCCAGAGCAGCGCGGCGCGGACCGGCAGCTGGGGATAAAGCTTCCGCAAAACCGCCCGGTAGAGCGCAAGCTGCCTGACATAGCCCGGCGGAGCCCCGGCTCCCGCGGCCGGCGGGGCATGATTCGTCTTGTAGTCGACGACCAGGACCTCGGCCGCGGTCACCGCCAGCCGGTCGATCTGCCCCGAAACCAGCACCGGCGGCCGTCCCGGCCGCTGCAGCCGCCCCACGATCGAGACCTCGGCCCGGCTGCCCGGCGCGAATACCGGGGCAAAACGCGGATCCGCGATCAGGGCCAGCATGCCTTCCGCCAGCGCCTCGCGCTCGCCCTCGGTCCAGTCGCCGGCGTTGCGGGCGAGATACCTCAGCGCCGCATCGCGGCGGTCTTCGGCGACGACGTCAGGCAGCGATTGCAGCAACCGGTGCACCAGCGTGCCGCGCAACAGCGCCCGCGCCCGCGACTGGATTGATTCGCCTGATCTGACGGGATGGCCCTCGCTTGTGGCGGGATCGGACGGTCGCAGCAGATTGTCGGCGGCGGGTTCCGCGGGCGCGGCTTCGCGCAACCATGACGGCAGCTCGGTCCGGATGCTTGTCGCCGTAGCGGCAGCCGCGGCGATGGGCGTCGCGACATCCTCGGGCCGCGAATAGCGCTTCACCGCCAGGCCGTCGGCCGTCTCGAACTCCTGCAGCTGCAATCCGGAAGTGCCGAGGCCTTTGACGATCAGGTCGTACCAGGAGAATTCGCGCACGTTCTTCATGTTGCCGGGCATGCAGCCGCCGACGATCAGGCGGTCGGCCGCCCGCGTCATCGCCACATAGAGCAGGCGGCGGTATTCGTCCTCGGTTTCATCAAGCATCGTCGTGCGCGCGGCGGCGACCGCCGAGGGATCATCGGCCTTCCGGCCGGCCCAGACCACGACGCCGGGCGCGTGCGGTTGCGCATTGCCGCGCGGCAGATGGATCAGTTTCAGGCGTTGGGTATCCGATGGCGACGAGGTGGTGTCGACCAGAAAGACGACAGGCGCTTCCAGCCCCTTGGCGCCGTGCACGGTCATGACGCGGACTTCGTCGCGCGATATTTCCATGTCGCGCTTCACTTCGGTGTCGGCGGCGCGCAGCCAGGCCATAAAACCCTGCAGCGAAGCTGGTGCCTTGCGCTCATAGCCCAGCGCCAGTTCGAGAAATTCGTCGAGCGCGTCGTTGGCCTCATGGCCGAGCCGCTTCAGGATTCGCTTGCGGCCGCCGTCGCCGCCGAGCAGCCAGGCATAGAAGGCAAACGGCGGCTCGGTGGCAAAGCGGCGCTCGCAGGCTTCGAGGCGCCTCGACGCTTCTGCGAACTTGCCGCCCGCCGCCGCGTGAAAGCCGAGCGCATCGCGCAGCGATCCCCCGCGATTGCAGGCCAGCGTGAACAGCTCATCCTCGGTGAGGTCAAACAGCGGACTCTTCAACGCGACGGCGAGCGCGAGATCGTCCTGCGGCAGCAACAGCGCGTCCGCCAGATTCATCAGGTCGATGATCGCGATGTGCTCGGTCAATTTCAGCCGGTCGGCGCCGGCGACTGGCACATTGGCGTGCTTCAGCGCCTGGATCACGGCATCGAAGGCGTTGCCGCGCCGCCGCACCAGCACCAGCACATCGCCATAGCGCAAGCGGCGGCGCTTGCCGGTATGGCCCGTCATGGTGCCGCCTTCGACCAGCGACTTGATCTCGGCCTGGATGCGCTTCGAAAGTTTCACTTCCGGCGATGTCGCCGACACCCCGTCGAACGGCGCGCGCCAACCCTCGATGTCCTGGCGGTCGTCGGCTACCGCCAGTTCCCAGAGATCGATCAGGCTGGGCCCGGCGTCGTCGAGCGAATGATGGATCGGATAGCCGGTTTCGACCGCATGGATGCTGCCGTAAATTTCCTGCTCGCGGAACACATGATCGACCGATTGCAGGATCGACGGCCCGGAGCGGAACGAATAGGTGAACGAGATCGGATCGAATTTCAGTCCGGCGTTCACAAACTTGCGGTGCAGGGATCGGCGGCGGGCATCGAATTCGCGGGGTGCGGCGCCCTGAAACGAGAAGATCGACTGCTTCTCGTCGCCGACCGCGAACACCGTGCGCACGACGCCGTCGCGCGCGCCCTCGCCGGAGGTGAATTCGGAAATGATGTGGTCGACGATGTCCCATTGCCGCGGGCTGGTGTCCTGCGCCTCGTCGATCAGAACATGGTCGACGCCGCGATCGAGTTTGTAGTGCACCCAGGCGGAGGATACCCGGTCCAGCATTTCCAGCGTCTTGTCGATCAGATCGTCATAATCCAGCAGGCCGCGTTCCTGTTTCTCGCGGCGGTAATTCGCCGCCGCCGCGGTGGCGATCTGCAGCAGCGCCTGGGTGCGGTCGCGGGTGGTCAGCGCGCGGCGCCGCTCGATCAGGGTGTTGAGCCGGCCGGCTTCGGCGTCGAACCATTGGGCAAGCTGGGGTCTCGCGTCGCAAAGTTTTTTGGTCGCCACCGATTTGCGCGGCGTGCTGGCGTCGGTAAGAAAGACCTCGAGATACTTGTCCACCTGCTCGATGCCGGACAGCACCAGCGCCTGGCGCAGCCGCCCGGCCTGAGCCTGGTCGGCGTTGCTGCTGACACCGAGAATGGCGGCGACCTCCTCCCAGCGCGATCGCGGCAGATGAGGGCCGTCGACAATCTCGCGTTCGACGCTCTCGATGGAATCGCCGGGATCGACGCCGAGCGCGCCGGACACCTGCGCCGCCGCTGTAACGGCCGAGCCGGCGCTGTCGGTCCAGGCCATGAAGTGGTCGCGGCTGAGACAGGCCTCGCGCACGACATCCTTGAAGGTGACATCGGCCGCATTGGCCATCGCGACCATCAGCGCGCGCCCGGTCGGGCTGTCGGGATCGCTGGAGGCTTCGAGCAGCACCGCGAGGTTGGCGCGCTCCATCATCGCGGTCTGGTCGCGGTCGTCGAGCACGGCAAAGCGCGCCGGCACATTGGCCTCGAATGGAAATTGCTGCAGCAGCCGGGTGCACAGCGCGTGAATGGTCTGCACCTTCAGCCCGCCCGGCGTCTCCAGCGCCGAGGCGAACAGTTCGCGGGCCCGCATGCGCAAGCGCGCATCGACGCGGGCGATGCCGGCCTCGACGATGGCGGCATCCAGCGCCCTGTCATCGAGCGTGACCCAGTGGCCGAGGGTGGAGAACACCCGCTCCGCCATGTTGGCCGCGGCCGCCTTGGTGAAGGTGATGCAGAGAATTTTCTCCGGCGGGACATTGCTGAGCAGCAGCCGGATCACCCGCTGCACCAGCACATGGGTCTTGCCCGAGCCGGCATTGGCCGAGACGAAGGCGGAAGAACCCGGATCGGACGCGCGCGCCTGCGTGGCGCGGACGGCGGGCGGAATGGG
>CALROE020000355.1:0-4825 GCA_943369715.1 Bradyrhizobium ivorense | reverse complement strand
ATCGAGAACCCGGCGCGCATCGTTTCGATCGGCGGCGCCATCACCGAAATTCTCTACGCCCTCGGCTTTGAAGACCGCCTCGCCGGCGTCGATGCGACCAGCCTGTTTCCGTCAGCGGCGCTGCGCGACAAGCCCAGTGTCGGTTACATGCGCCAGCTTTCGGCGGAAGGGGTGCTCGGATTAAATCCCTCGCTGGTGCTGGCGATGCAGGGGTCCGGCCCGAAGGAAACCATGGACGTGCTGGAGGCCGCGAAAGTGGCGCTGGTGCTGGTGCCGGAAATTTTTTCCGAGCAAGGGCTGCTCGACAAGATCAGGCTGGTCGGCCACGCCATGGGCGCGGACGCGCGCGCGGCCTGCCTCACCGCCGTGGTCGGAAGCGATCTGGAGCAGTTGCGCGAGCTTCGCGCCAAGGTGACAAAACCGGTGCGGGTGATGTTCGTGATATCGCTGCTGAGCGGCCGCACGATGGTCGCCGGGCGCAAGACCGCCGCCGACGAGATCATCAGGCTGTCCGGCGGCGTCAACGCGATCGACGGCTATGACGGCTACAAGATAATCAACGACGAGGCGATCGTCGCGGCAAGGCCCGACGTGGTGCTGTCGATCCAGCGCGGCAAGGATTCGCTGGAGGACGAAGCCGTCTATGCCCACCCGGCCTTCGCGATGACCCCGGTCGTGGCCAACAAGGCCTTCATCTCGATGGACGGCCTCTATCTGCTCGGCTTCGGACCGCGCACTGCCGCGGCGGCGCGCGATCTGTCGGTCAAGCTCTATCCGGCGCTGGCGCCGCAAGCCGAAACCTTCGCGCCTGCCGCGCTCACGGCCAATTGCCGGCAATGACTGCGCTTGCCGAGACAACCCGCGCGAGGGCGCCCGCGCGCCGGTCGCTGCGTCCTCCCGCTTCGCTTACTCTTGTTTGTCTGCTCGCCGCGCTGGCGGGTGCGGCCCTTGTCGCGCTGACGGTGGGTGCCGCCGGCATTCCGCTCGCCCGGCTCCCCGCCGCCCTCGGCTTCTGGCCGGAGCATCCGGTTGGTCCGCTGACCTCGCGCGACCAGCTGGTGCTGTGGTCGATCCGGATTCCGAGAATAGCCGCGGCCGCCATGGTCGGCGCCCTGCTCGCGGTGTCCGGCGCCATCATGCAGGGCCTGTTTCGCAATCCGCTGGCCGACCCGGCTCTGGTCGGCGTGTCCTCCGGCGGCGCTTTCTTTGCCGCCGCAGCAATCGTGTTCACCGACAGCCGGCTCGGCGAAGGCCTTCGCTTCATGCAGAACGAGTTGCTGCCGCTGGCGGCATTCGTAGGCTCGCTGGCGACCACCGTCATCCTTTACGCCATCGCCAGCCGCGCCGGCCGCACTTCGATCGCGATCTTCCTGCTCGCGGGGCTGGCGATCGCGGCCATCGCCAATGCCGGCATCGGCTTGCTGGTGTTCGTCGCCGACGATCGCCAGCTGCGCGATATCACGTTCTGGCTATTGGGATCGTTGAGCGGCGCGACCTGGACCAAGGCCGCCACCATCGCGCCGGTGCTGGCGCTCGGTCTGGCCGCGTGCCTGTGGATCGCGCGCGGGCTCGATATGCTGGTGCTCGGCGAAGCCGAAGCCTTTCACAGCGGCGTCGATGTCGAGCGGCTGAAGCGAATCTCGATCGTGCTGGTGTCGGCGATGACCGGCGTCGCGGTCTCGATCTGCGGCGTGGTGGGGTTTGTCGGCATCGTGGTGCCGCATCTGCTGCGGCTGGTGATCGGACCGGGGCACAGGCTGCTGCTGCCGGCCTCCGCCTTGCTCGGCGCCATCCTGCTGGTCGGCGCCGACACGCTGGCCCGCACCATCGTGGCCCCCGCCGAAATGCCGATCGGCATTCTGACCGCGGCGATCGGCGCGCCGTTCTTTCTCTACATGCTGCTGCGCCAGCGCGGGCTGGTGGCGCTGTGACCGCCCTGCTCGAAGTCAGCGCGGTTTCGATTGATATCGGCGGCGCCACGCTGGTCGATCAAGTCGATTTGCGCGTCGAGGCCGGCGAGACGGTCGCCATCGTCGGGCCGAACGGCGCGGGCAAGTCGACGCTGCTGCGGCTGATCTCCGGCGACCTGCGCGCCAGTAGCGGCGCGGTGCGGCTGAGGCAGCGCGATCTGCACAGCTACCCGTCGCATCAACTTGCTCTGCATCGCGCCGTGCTGTCGCAGCATGTCAGCGTCAGCTTTCCCTTTACGGTGGAAGAGATCGTTCACATGGGTGCCGGCGACCGTGGCAGCGCGTTCGCCCGGCCGCTGGTCGACGCCGCCCTGCACGAAGTCGGGTTGGAAGAATTCCGCCATCGCAAGCTGCCGACACTGTCCGGCGGCGAGCAGCAGCGCGCGCATTTCGCCCGCGTGCTGGTTCAGCTCGCCTGCGGCGAGGCCGAGCACGGACCCGGCCTGCTGCTGTTGGACGAACCGACCTCGAGCCTCGATTTGCGGCACCAGATCGACCTGGTGGAAACCGCGCGGCGCCGCGCGGCTGGTGGCACCGCCGTCGTCGCGATCCTGCACGACCTCAATCTGGCGGTTCGCTTTGCCGACCGCATCGTCGTGCTGCACCGGGGCGCGAAGGTGGCCGACGACATCCCGGCACGAACGGTGACCGATGACCTGATCCGAACGGTGTTTGAGATCGAGGTCAGGGTGCAGCGGCATTCCGACGGCACGCCGCTGCTGCTGCCGCAGCTGATGACGGCCATCGCCTCGCGCGCGAGCTGAGAGCCTTCAACGTCAAGCTTCCGCTTCCGTCCGGCCGCCGCATGGGACCGGCACGACATCGGCCGGCTTTGGCGGCGCAGTTGCCGGATCGCCTCGAAGGCATTTCTTAGAATAGATATTCCACACATCACTTATTGACACTTTAACATCATTTATTATGATGCAGTGGTGATGTTTGATATCGGCTGAAATCCCGGCAGCGAGGCAAGGGGATGATCACAGCGGCGCAATTGCGGGCTGCCAGGGTATTGCTCGGCATCGATCAACGCCAGCTCGCAGAGCTGTCCGGGCTTTCCGCGCCCACCATTCAGCGCATGGAGGCCAGCGAATCGATGGTCCGCGGCAATGTCGATTCGCTGGTGAAGCTGATCACGGCGCTCGAAGGCGCCGGCATCGAGTTGATCGACGAAGGGGCGGTCAGCAGCGCCGGGGGACGCGGGGTGCGGCTGAAGATCAATTCCGGATCGTCACGGACCTATCTGGACCATCAGATCGAGACCAAGGCATCGAGCGGAACGAGGGCGCGCAGATGATGTCGGCCGTCGCCCTGCAAATGGTTTGTGTTGCCGGATTGCTCGGCCTGGCAATTCTGGCGATCGCATTGAGCCGCAGCAGGATCGCGACCGCGGTTATCTACACCACTACCCTGATCATTTGTCTCGCCGCCCTGGCGGGGTCGCTGCGCTGGCTGCTCGGCGGCCCGGTCGATGCCACCGGACTGATCCTGCCGATCGGATTGCCGTGGCTCGGCGCGCATTTCCGCATGGATGCGCTGGCGGCGTTCTTCCTTGTCGTGGTCAATCTCGGCGGCGCGGCCGCCAGCCTCTATGGCCTCGGCTACGGCCGCCACGAATCGTCGCCACACCGCGTGCTGCCGTTCTTCCCCGCCTTCCTCGCCGGCATGAACCTGGTGGTGCTGGCCGATGACGCGTTTTCCTATCTGCTGTGCTGGGAATTCATGTCGCTGGCTTCCTGGGCGCTTGTCATGGCGCACCACCGCGAGGCCGGCAACGCCAGGGCGGGGTACATCTATCTTGTCATGGCGAGCTTCGGCACACTGGCGCTGCTGCTGGCGTTCGGCCTGCTGGCAGGCCCTACGGGAGACTACGGCTTCGCCGCCATCCGCAACACGCCGCACACGCCGTACGTGGCAGCTCTGGTGCTGATCCTGATGCTGATCGGCGCCGGCTCGAAAGCCGGCCTGGTGCCGCTGCACGTCTGGCTGCCGCTGGCCCATCCGGCGGCGCCGAGCCACGTCTCGGCGCTGATGAGCGGCGTCATGACCAAGGTCGCGATCTACGGGTTCATCCGCGTCGTGTTCGATCTCTTGGGCCAGCCGACCTGGCCGGCCAGTGTGATCGTGCTCGGCCTCGGCAGCATCACCGCCGTGATGGGCATCCTCTATGCCATGATGGAAACCGACCTGAAGCGCCTCTTGGCCTACAGCACCATCGAAAACGTCGGCATCATCTTTGTCAGCCTTGGGCTTGCGCTGGCGTTTCAGGCCAACGGCCAGAAACTGCCGGCGGCGCTCGCCTTCACCGCCGCACTTTTTCACGTGCTCAACCATTCGTTCTTCAAGAGCCTGCTGTTCTTCGGCGCCGGCGCCGTGCTGACCTCGACCGGCGAGCGCGACATGGACAAGCTCGGCGGCCTGATCCATCGCATGCCGCTGACCAGCTTCGTCGTGCTGATCGGCTGCGTCGCGATCTCGGCGCTGCCGCCATTCAACGGCTTCGTTTCGGAATGGCTTATTTTCCAGGCCGTGCTGCAAAGCCCGGACTTGCCGCAATGGGCCCTGAAGATCATGGTGCCCGCGGTCGGCGCGATGCTGGCGCTGGCGGCGGCGCTGGCCGCGGCGTGCTTCGTCAAGGTATTCGGCGTGACCTTCCTCGGCCGGCCGCGCAGCCCTGCGGCGGAAACCGCCGTCGAGGTCGACCGCATTTCGCTGGCGGCGATGTTCATCCTCGCAGCGCTTTGCCTGCTGGCCGGAATCCTTCCGGGACCGGTGATGGACGCGCTCTCCCCTGTTGCCGTGGAAATCCTCGGCGGCCGCCTGCCGGTGCAGGCCCATGTACCCTGGCTGTCGAT
>CALROE020000354.1:0-4825 GCA_943369715.1 Bradyrhizobium ivorense | reverse complement strand
CAAGGTCTCTACCGAGGACGGCGTAGTCGGCTGGAGCGAATATGACGAGGGGTTTGGCGCGCCCGGCGTCGGCACCGCGATCCAGCGGCTGTCCGGCCGCGTCGTCGGGCAGGACGTAATGGCGCATGAGCGGATCTTCGCCGAGTTGTCCGCGGCGACTCGCCCCGCCACCGGCGGCGTGGTGGCGCTGGCGCTCGGCGCCATCGAAAACGCACTGCTCGACGCCAAGGGCAAGCTGCTCGGCGTACCCTGCTACGAATTGCTCGGCGGCAAGATCCGCGACCGCGTCCGGGTCTACTGGTCGCATTGCGCCACCTGGCGCATCAACCATCCCGGCTGGTACAAGCCGGCGATCACCGACCTCGACGGCGTCAAGGCGATCGGCCGCGAGGTGCGCGAGAAGAAATTCACCGCGCTGAAGACCAACATTTTTACCTACACCGACGGCAAGCCGCAGGGCTGGCGGCCCGGTTTCGGCTCGCCGTTCGAGCCGGAGATCAATGTCGACCGCAAGGTGCTGCGCGACCTGCGCATGCATCTGGAAGCCATCCGCGACGGCGCCGGGCCCGATGTCGACATCCTGCTCGACCTCAACTTCAACGCCAAGACCGAAGGCTATTTGAAAATATTGCGCACCATCGCCGACCTCGACATGTTCTGGATCGAGATCGACAGCTTCAGCCCCGAAGCGCTGGGCTATATCAGGCGGCAGAGCCCGCATCCGATCTCGTCCTGCGAGACGCTGCTCGGCCTGCGCGAATTCCTGCCCTATTTCCGCGAACAGGCGATGGACGTCGCGATCATCGACACGCCGTGGAACGGGGTGTGGCAGTCGATGAAGATCGCGGCTTCCGCCGAGGCCCACGAGGTCAACGTCGCGCCGCATAATTTCTACGGCCACCTCTGCAGCATGATGAACGCGCATTTCTGCGCGGCGGTGCCGAACCTGCGGATCATGGAAATCGACATCGACCGGCTGGAATGGGACCACGAGCTGTTCACCCATTTGCCCGAGATCGTCGACGGCTATCTGGTGATCCCGGACCGCCCCGGCTGGGGCACCGAACCCAACGAGGAAGCGCTGCGCGCCCATCCGCCGAAGGGGCTCGGCGGGTTGCTGAACTACGGGCAGAAGAAGTAAGCGGCCTGTAACCGGCCCGCGGCCTCGATCCCGGGCACATCAACTAATGATTGTATATCCTGTTGATCGGCATTTGGATCGAGAGTAACATTCCGATGGGCGTCAAACCCGAGGCTGCAATGGTCAAGCGTCGAGGCGACAAGACACCAGAGCCACCGAGCGGGCGCGCAGCCGAACGGCTGCGCATGTTCGAGCAGGCCCGCCAGCCCGACCTCAAAAAAAGCTTCACAAGCAAAGCCCAGCCGAAGGAGAAGACGCGCGGCAAAAAGTCGGAGCGGCAAGATGAGAACAAAACGCGACGCAAAGATCGATAGGCAAATCAAACAGAAGCGTCCTTCTCCAGCGGGAGGGAAGGTATTGCGAAGGCTCTTCGCCTATCTCGCCGAGCGAGACCCCGGTCTCAACAATGACCTCGTTGCAACGCTTGTGATCCCCAAGGCGACTGTCCCGAAATTCGTATTCCCGAAGCAAACCAGCCGGATCAAGGCGGCGCGCACGCTTTCGGCGCGGCCGACCAAGCACCGTGGTGCCGCTGCGGCGCAATCCTTAGGCGCAGCCATTTCAAAAGCTGCGGCTTCGCTGACGCGCACACCCCGGGTACGCGGGCGGGCGCACGCGGCGGCGGCAGCTCCGGGCACGGCAGCCGCATTATGGCGATCGCTCGGGCCTGACCATGTCCCCGACGGGCAGACCTACGGCACCAACCGTGTTGACGTGATCGGCCGCGTCTCGAGTATCGCGGTCGACCCGCGCGATGCAAAACACCTGCTTGTCGGATCGGCGGGCGGCGGCATATGGGAAAGCAGGAATTCCGGCGCGAACTGGGCGCCTTGCACCGACGCGATGCCCTCGCTCGCGATCGGCGCCGTGACGTTCGATCCATCCAAAGCCGGCCGCGTCTATGCCGGCAGCGGCGAGGGAAATTTCTACGCCAACCTCGGCGCCGGCGTCTATCTTTCGACCGACGGCGGCAGCACCTGGACGGTATTGGCGGCAGCGCCTTTCGTCGGCGTGGGGTTCTACGATCTGATCGTCGATCCCGCAGCGCCATCGATGCTGTACGCGGCGACGACCAACGGCTTCTACCAATCCACCAATGGTGGCAAGACCTGGACGCAGAAGCGCGCCGGCAGGTGCTGGGACATCAGCGTGCATCCGAACGGAGGAACCGTCGAGATTCTCGCAAGCTTTGAAGACGGGCTCTTTGCATCCAGCAACGGCGGAAATACCTTCACAGCCGTGGCGCTTCCGTCACTGCCCCATGCCGCGTGGACGCGTCTGGCGGTCGATCGCGTGACCGCAGCGCCCGATATCGCCTACGCATTCGGCGCGGCAGGCAATGCCTCCCATTTCTGGCGTCGCAGCGGTACCGCGTGGAAGAAGATCAAGGTACCCGCGAGCCTGGACGTCAATCAATCCTGGTACGACTGGTTTGTGGCGGCGACACCCGACAAGAAAGGCCAAGTGTATATCGGAGCCATCGATACGTTGCGGGGCGATCTTTCGGGCACGACCTGGACCTGGACGAATATCACGACTCAGGGTCACAACAGCATTCATCCCGACCAGCACTGCCTGACCTTTGCGCCGGGCCATTCGAGCACCATCTACGCCGGAAACGATGGGGGAATCTACCGATCCATCAACAGTGGCAGGACATGGAAATCGCTCAACAAGGGTCTCATGATCACCGAGATCGAATACATGGCGAGCGATCCGGCGACCTCGAATTGGCTGATGGCCGGAACCCAGGACAACGGGACTCTCCGGTATGCGGGAGCGACCAAATGGGACCACATCGCCGACGGTGACGGCGGCGATTGCGGCGTCGATCAGCAGGCCTCCAATATCGTCTATCACAGCTACTACAACGTCACCCTGGAACGCTCGACCAACAAGGGCAACAGCTGGTCGGCGCTGTCGCCTCCCAACGTGGCATCGCTGTTCTATCCCCCGGTCGAGGTGGTGGGCCCCACGCTTGCGATCGGCGGCGTGGCGCTCGTGGTATCGCGAAACAGCGGCACATCCTGGGCGGTTGTACCGCTCGGCCTGACCACCAATGAAGTGGCCAGCACCATGCGCGCACTCGATTCGAATGTCCTCCTGCTCGGCACGAACTTCGGAAGGATCCTGCAAATGGACTGGACCGGCGCGGCGTGGAAAAAAGCCACGCTTGCCTCGCCCGCCGCAAAGTACATTAGCTGCATCGCGGTCGACCCATCGAACCCGCAGCGCTACTGGGTGACGAGTTCGCAGGTCTCGGGAGCCGGCGGCCGGGTCTTTCGCTCCGACAACGGCGGCACGTCGTGGGTGAACTGCACCGCAGGTCTGCCGAACATTCCGTTCAACTCGACCGTCGTCGATCCGGCGGATTTCCGGCGCGTATGGGTCGCCGGCGACGTCGGCGTCTATCAGACCAGCGATCTCGGCGCGAGCTGGGCTCCATTCTCGAACGGATTGCCCAATGCCATGGCGGTCGACCTGCTGTTTCACAAGCAGGATCGAAAGCTGATCTGCGGCACCCGCAACCGTGGCGCCTGGATCGTGGACGTTTCCTGAGCAAGGAGCAGAGATGGCCAATTCACCTCGCAAACGCCGCGGGTTGCCCGCCCCGAACACGGTCGTCGCGGAAATCCTGTTCATCCCCGGCGGACGACGGACATTGGCCGCCCCGGGCGCGGCGCCGGCCTATCGCATCCTGCGCACCACCCAGGTCGATCCCTATGATGCGCCGGTTTCACGGCTGGCCATTGCCGCAGCCGCGGCGCCCGTCGCGGCAGCGGGCGACAGTTTCCGCGGAAAGTCCCGCAAGGCAGCCAAACTCTCGATCGTTGCCGGGAAGCCTGACGAGTTTGACGATCTCAAGAAGCTCATCAGGGATCTTCCCGACGATGCCTACATGGCCGCGCATGATCCGCCGATAACAACGAAGCCTGACTCCGGCCGGATGACGGAAGAAAAACGCAACGTGCGCGTGGACGCATTCGTGTACGCCGCCAGCCGCGAGGATGACAACGACTTCCATCTCATCATCGGGCGAAATCCCAAGCGGTCGCCAAGCATGTACATGACGGTGGAATTGTCCGGCCTGCCGCCGAAGTCCAGCAAACACTTCAATCGGCTGAGCAAGACGCGCGATGCCTACAAGACCTTTTTCGCCGATAACATGCCAGGGACGACGTACGATTTCTACGATCCACCCATTCCTGTCACGGTGGAGGGATCGCTGTTCTTCGACATGAGCCACGCCCTGGGCTCCAAGCCGGGACCGGGCAGCCTTCGCAAGGACATTCCGACCATCTGGGAAATTCACCCGATTTCGAAGATCGAGTTCGAACCGTGAGAAGCACTGGTGGCGAAAAAGATCCAGAGAACCCGGCGCGACGCCGGCAGTAAGCGGAAATCCAAACCGCGCGTGGGACTGCCCGATTCCGCTTCCGTCGTTTCGGAGACGACGCTGCGTTCGCCCGCCGGCCGGACCTATCGCGTGCTGCGCACCACCGAACGGGATCCCTACGATCCATCCGACAAGCCCGGCCCGAGGCGTCGCTAGTTTGAATCCTGTTCTGAACACAACGGAGGAAGCATATGTACAGCCTGTTGAGAAACGAAGTGCTGCGACGGAAATTCGCAGCTGACGCCAAAACCCTGTTGGCGACGCAGGCCGTGACGTTGCTGCCGGCG
>CALROE020000353.1:0-4828 GCA_943369715.1 Bradyrhizobium ivorense | reverse complement strand
GCCCACCCTACGGCTGACAGGAGATCCCGGATTTCGCAAGCGCTCCATCCGGGCTACGAGACTTCAGCTCAGATCGACAACTGAATCTGCTGCGCCGCCAACCGCCAGCTGGCGCAGGGAATTTCCTGCGGTGCGACGGCAATGTGCTTCTCGAACCGCACCAGCTTCCAGTCGCCGGGCGAGTGTGTGAAGGCGAAGCCGGACTTGCGGGCGAGGCTGATCATGGCGTCGTTGGAGCGCAGCGTATCGCCGAACAGCCTGTGGGCGCCGAACGCCGCCGCACGGCATTCCAGGTTGCCGAGCAATGCGGCACCGATGCCATGGCCCTGCCAGCGGTCGTCGACCGACAGGCCGAACTCGAAACTGTCCGTATCGGGGTCGAAGGCGTAGCGGGCTTCGCCGACGATGGTCTCGGCGCCGTCGATGTTCATCACCGCGACAACGCTGAAGCGGCCGGCCTCGCCGACATGGATGAATTGATCGAGCTGGGTTGCCGGCAGTTCACTGATGGCGCCGAGGAAGCGGTTGTAGCGGGAGCGGATCGAGAGCGTCCGGAAGTAGGCCTGCAGCGCCTCGGCATCACCAGGCTCGACGAAACGCACCGTCACCGGTTTGCCGGTGCGCAAGCGCAGCACATCCGAGTGCTGCCGCAGCTCATCGAATCCAAGTGCGGTCATGGCTCACTCCCGTTGGTCCCGAAAAAGTCGTGGGCCGGCGTCCCCGAAGGCGACACCGGCCGGGCGGCGTTCAAGCCCGCCAGAACGGCTTTTCGGCCTCGTAGGCGATGTCGCTCCAGGACAGGCCGACATCGTGCAGGTCACGGGCGGACAATTGGGCCAGCTGGCGCCGGCTCTGCTGGCGCTGGTGCCAGATCCGGAGGGTTTCGAAGGTCCGGGCGAGAATGCCGGATTGATGATGATTTATCATCGATTGATGGGTCAAAGTGGACATGGTCATCTCCTGAAGCTAGGTTGTTGGCCTGAATATCTGCGTGATCGATGCCTCCGACAAACGACATTGTGTACCGCTTCGCATGATATAAACTCATGTATTTGGGGTGACCTGGATGACCGCGAGACTGCCGTCCCTCAATGGATTACGCGCCTTCGAGGCGGCGGCCCGGCATCTCAGCTTCACCCTCGCGGCATCGGAGCTGAACGTCACCCAGACCGCGATCAGCCATCAGATCCGGCGGCTCGAGCTGGAACTCGGGACAAAGCTGTTCGTCCGGCAGAACCGCGCGCTGGCGCTGACGGCGAAGGCCCGGGAATATCTCCCCGGTGTCCGCGCCGCGTTCAACGATCTCAAGCTCGCCACCGACCGGCTGCTGCGCCGGGACAACGACCATGTGCTGACGGTCTCGACGCTGGCGTCGCTGGCCGCAAAGTGGCTGCTGCCGCGGCTATCCGCATTCCAGGAAGCGCATCCCGGCATCGACGTCCATATCACCACCTCGATCAACCTGGTCGATTTCAGCAGTGGCGATGTCGATGCCGCGATCCGGTATGGCCGCGGCCAGTGGCCGGGTCTGCGCGCCGACTGGCTGATGGCCGACGAACTGTTTCCGGTCTGCAGCCCGGCCCTGCTGGCGGGCAGGAAGCCGCTGCAGCGGCCGGAAGATCTCGCCGACCATGTGTTGCTGCACACCAGCGCCGCCAACAACGACGACTGGCGGCTCTGGCTCACCGCCGCGGGCCTGCCGACCAACCTCTCGAAGCAACCCGGCGTCACCTTCGACCTCGTCCTGATGACCGTGCAGGCTGCGATCGACGGGATGGGGGTGGCGATGGGCCGGACCTCCTATGTCGAGGACGACATCGCCAAGGGACGGCTGGTGGTGCCGTTCGATATTGCGCTGCCCGCGGACGCCGGCTTCTACCTGGTCTCGCCCGAGGCGAGGGCCGATACGCCCAAACTGTCGGCGTTTCGGCATTGGCTGATTGCGTCGGTGCAGAATAGAACCTGACGGATATGCCGTCATGCGAGACGCATGCGACATCGTCGCATGATGGTTTGCGCGCCGATTTGATTTCCATGCAAACAACGATAACAAGGGCGCATGGTGGATTTGAAACGCAGGTTCGATGTGCTGGTGATCGGCGGCGGCAACGCCGCGTTGTGCGCCGCGATCAGCGCGCGGCGGGCCGGCGCGTCGGTGCTGGTGCTGGAAGGCGCCCCGAAATTCTACCGGGGCGGCAACACCCGCCACACCCGCAACATGCGCTGCGCCCATGACGCGGCGACCGACATCCTCACCGGGCCCTACACCGAGCAGGAATTCTGGGAAGATTTGCAGCGCGTCACCGGCGGCGAAACCGACGAGGAACTGGCGCGGCACATGATCGCGGAGTCCAAGGATATTCTGGGCTGGATCGTCGAACAGGGCGTGCGCTGGCAGCCCTCGCTCGGCGGCACGCTCAGCCTGGGGCGGACCAATTCGTTCTTCCTCGGCGGCGGAAGGGCGATGCTGAACGCGCTGTATCTGACCGCCGAGAAGCTCGGCGTCGACATCCTCTACGACGCCGAAGTGCTCGGCCTCGAGATCGACAACGGCATGTTTCTATCGGCCACGCTGAAGCAGGGCGACGCCGACGTCAGCGTCCGCGCCGCGACCCTGGTCGCCGCCGCCGGCGGGTTCGAGGCCAACATTGAATGGCTGAAGCAGTATTGGGGCGACGCCGCCGACAACTTTTTGATTCGCGGAACGCCCTATAATCGCGGGTCCATTCTCAAGATGCTGCTCGACAAGGGCGTGCAGGACGTCGGCGATCCCACCCAGTGCCACGCGGTGGCGATCGACGCCCGCGCGCCGAAATTCGACGGCGGCATCATCACGCGGCATGACTCCGTGGTGTTCGGCATCGTCGTCAACAAGCACGCCGCGCGGTTTTACGACGAGGGCGAGGACATCTGGCCGAAGCGCTATGCGATCTGGGGCCGGCTGGTGGCGGCACAGCCCGACCAGATCGCCTACATCATCTTCGATAGCAGCGTGCGCAACAGTTTCATGCCGACGCTGTTTCCGCCGATCGAGGCGCCGACGATCACCGAACTCGCCGGCAAGTTCGAGCTCGATCCGGCCACGCTGGAAAAGACCATCGCCGACTTCAACGCCGCGGTGCGGCCCGGCACCTTCGACCACACCATCCTCGACGATTGCCGCACCGAGGGGCTGACGCCGCCGAAAACGCACTGGGCGCGCAAGATCGAGACGCCGCCCTATTACGCCTATCCGGTGCGGCCCGGCATCACCTTCACCTATCTCGGCACCCGCGTGAACAAGCAGGCCCGCATGCTGATGAAGGACGGCAGGCCCGCCGCCAACATGTTCGCCGCCGGCGAGATCATGGCGGGCAACGTGCTCGGCAAGGGCTACGCCGCCGGCATCGGCATGACCATCGGCAGCGTGTTCGGACGGATCGCGGGACGGGAAGCGGCGCAAAATGCACGGAACTAAGATTCTCGAGGAAGCCGACCGGCTGATGACGGTCTGTAATTCCTGCCGCTACTGCGAAGGCCTCTGCGCGGTATTTCCCGCGATGGAAATGCGCCGCGCCTTTTCCGACGGCGACCTGAATTATTTCGCCAATCTCTGCCACGGCTGCGGCGCCTGCTACACCGACTGCCAGTTCTCGCCGCCGCATGAATTCAACGTCAACGTCCCCAAGACGCTGGCGATCGCGCGCGCCGATTCATATGCCGCCTATGCGTGGCCGCGTGCCTTTTCCGGCCTGTTCGCGCGCAACGGGCTCTCGATCAGCATCATCGCGGCCCTCAGCGTCGCGGCGTTCATTTTCGGCTTTGCTGCCTTCCACGACCGCCAGGTGCTGTTCGGGGTCCATACCGGACCGGGCGCGTTCTATAAATTGATGCCGCACAATGCGATGGCGGCGCTGTTCGGCGCGGCGTTCCTTTACGCGATCGTGGCGCTGGTGATGGGCGTGCGCGCGTTCTGGCGCGACATCGGCGAACCCGTGGGCATGCTGGTGGATCCGCCCTCGATCTGGCAGGCGATCAAGGACGCCGGACAGTTGCGCTATCTCGACGGCGGCGGAGTCGGCTGCGTCAACGAGGACGAGCGGCCGAGCGACCTGCGCAAAATCTATCACCACCTGACCTTCTACGGTTTTGGATTGTGCTTCGCCTCGACCTCGGTAGCGACGGCGTATCATTACTTCTGGGCGCGCGAGGCGCCGTATCCGTGGTGGGACCTGCCGGTCGTGCTCGGCACGCTCGGCGGCATCGGACTGCTGATCGGCCCCGCCGGCCTGCTCGCGGAAAAATGGAAGCGCGATCCTGAACTGGTCGATCAGGCGCGGATGGGAATGGATGTCGCGTTCATCGTCATGCTGTTCCTGACCAGCTTGACGGGCATGGCGCTGTTGCTCCTGCGCGACACCGCCGCGATGGGCGCGCTGCTGGCGCTGCATCTCGGCGTGGTGTTCTCGCTGTTCATCACCATGCCCTATGGCAAGTTCGTGCACGGCATCTATCGCTTCGCGGCGCTGGTGCGCCATGCGCGGGAGCGGCGGATGATGGCGGGGCATCCGGTTTAACCCATCACCGTCATTGCGAGCCAACGGGTCGGGCGAATACGCGCCCGATGACAGGCTCCGCGAAGCAATCCCTCTCGCAGCGGCGGCTCTAGCCTCCGTCCCCCCGGAAACTGCTGCCCCGGCGGTTAATTTGTCGCAGGGGGGCTGCCACCCCTCGCCAGTCACGCTTCCGCCTCGGTAGGCTGTCGTATATGACAGAATCACGTGATCGACACGGGCGCGAACTGGCATTTCAACCGGGGCTGGGCATGGCAATGCGATTTTCGACGGCG
>CALROE020000352.1:0-4840 GCA_943369715.1 Bradyrhizobium ivorense | reverse complement strand
CAATCAGATAGTCTTCCAGCGCGCGCTCGTCCTTCAGGTACTGCTCGGACTTGCCGCGCGTCACCTTGTAGAGCGGGGGCTGCGCGATATAGAGGAACCCGCCCTCGATCAGCGACGGCATCTGGCGGAAGAAGAAGGTCAGCAGCAGGGTGCGGATGTGCGCGCCGTCGACGTCGGCGTCGGTCATCAGGATGATCTTGTGATAGCGCAGTTTCGACAGATCGAAATCGTCGCGGCCGATGCCGGTACCGAGTGCCGTGATCAGCGTGCCGATCTGCTCGGAGCCCAGCATCTTGTCGAAGCGCGCGCGCTCGACGTTGAGGATTTTGCCGCGCAGCGGCAGCACCGCCTGGAATTCGCGGTTGCGGCCCTGCTTGGCGCTTCCGCCGGCGGAATCGCCCTCGACGATGAACAGTTCCGACTTGGCCGGATCCTTTTCCTGGCAGTCGGCGAGCTTGCCGGGCAATGAGGCGATATCGAGCGCGCCCTTGCGCCGCGTCAGCTCGCGCGCTTTTCGCGCGGCCTCGCGGGCGGCGGCGGCTTCCACCACCTTGCCGACGATCACCTTGGCCTCGGCGGGATGTTCCTCGAACCACGCCGCCAGGGCCTCGTTGAGAACGTTTTCGACGACGGGGCGCACTTCCGAGGACACCAGCTTGTCCTTGGTCTGCGAGGAGAATTTCGGATCGGGCACCTTGACCGAGAGCACCGCGGTGAGGCCCTCGCGGCAGTCGTCGCCGGTCAGCGCGATCTTCTCGCGCTTGGCGATGGCGTCGGCATAGCCGTTGACCTGGCGCGTCAGCGCGCCGCGGAAGCCGGCCAGATGGGTGCCGCCGTCGCGCTGCGGAATGTTGTTGGTGAAGCACAGCACGTTCTCATGATAGCTGTCGTTCCACCACAGCGCCGCCTCGACGCCGATGCCGTTGAGTTCGGCATTGATCATGATCGGCGCCGGCACCATCGGCTTCTTGTTGCGATCGAGATATTTCACGAACTCGTTGACGCCACCGTCATAGCGCATCTCCTCGCGCTTCTCGACCGCGTGGCGCATGTCGGACAGCACGATATTGACGCCGGAATTCAGGAAGGCGAGCTCGCGCAGGCGATGTTCCAGCGTCGCGAAGTCGTATTCGACGTTTGTAAAAGTCTCCTTGGAGGCGAGGAAGGTTACCTCGGTGCCGCGCTTGCCATGGGCATCGCCGACCACCTTGAGCGGCGCCACCACGTCGCCATGGGCGAACTCGACGAAGTGCTCCTTGCCATCGCGCCAGACCCGCAGCTGCAGCTTCTCGGACAGCGCGTTGACGACGGAGACGCCGACGCCGTGCAGGCCGCCGGAAACCTTGTAGGAATTCTGGTCGAATTTTCCGCCGGCATGCAGCTGGGTCATGATGACCTCGGCGGCGGAAATGCCTTCGCCCTTGTGAATGTCGACCGGAATGCCGCGGCCGTCGTCGCGCACGGTTACCGAGCCGTCGGCGTTGAGCACGACTTCCACCGCGCTGGCGTGGCCGGCGAGCGCTTCGTCGATGGCGTTGTCGACGACTTCGTAGACCATGTGATGCAGGCCGGAGCCGTCATCGGTGTCGCCGATATACATGCCCGGCCGCTTGCGCACGGCGTCGAGGCCCTTCAACACCCGGATCGATTCCGCGCCGTATTCGATAGGAATGGAATGCTCAGTGTCGGCGATGGTTTGCCGGGCAGGTTCTGTCATGTGAGGCCTTCGAGGATGTCCCGAATCAGCGGCGCACAACAGGCGCTGATTAGTCTGTTTGTGCCATGAAAGGCGGAATGCGCCTAGCGCAAAGTCTGTCCTGGCAAGCTGTTGAATAAATAGGATATTTCGAGGGTTTTTCAAGACGGCCGGGAGCCGATTCGAGGTGTCCCGAAAAGCGCGATTCGGGAAGCGATTTGCGGTCCTGAAAGGGTGGATTTTTCCTCGCCAGCCCGACCGGCGGGAGGACGGCCCGCGCCGTCAGGCGCGGCGGGTGATCTGGCCGGAATCGACCTCGAAAATTTCGCCCGACGCGCCGATGTCGGCGAATGCCGCGGGGTCGGCGCCGGTCATCCAGACCTGCGAACCGAGCTTGGCGAGTTCTTCGAACAGCGCCCTGCGCCGGCCGGGATCGAGATGCGCGACGACTTCGTCGAGCAGCAAGAGCGGCGTGATGCCGGTCATGTCAGCGACCAGGCCGGCATGCGCCAGCACGAGCCCGATCAGCAGCGCCTTCTGTTCGCCGGTGGAGGCGTCGCGCGCCGGCATGTTCTTCGGTGCATAGATTACCTGCAGGTCGGTGAGATGCGGGCCGTCGAGGGTGCGGCCGGCGGCGGCGTCGCGGGCGCGGCCGGCGCGCAGGATCTCGCGGTAGCGATCCTCCACCGCGGTGGCGGGTTCGTTGACCAGCGCGTTTTCCATCCAGCCGTCGAGCATGATCCTTGCGGAAGGAAACGCCGAGGCGTCGC
Source organism: Bradyrhizobium ivorense (assembly GCA_943369715.1). GTDB lineage: Bacteria > Pseudomonadota > Alphaproteobacteria > Rhizobiales > Xanthobacteraceae > Bradyrhizobium > Bradyrhizobium ivorense_A. Next base: position 2,374 of record CALROE020000352.1, on the reverse strand, counting down.
CGCGTTCACGCAGCATCGCGGCCAGCCGTGTCACGGTCTGGCCGCGCATCGCCGCCACCGCGACCGCGAGCTCGGCTGTCTCACGTTCGATCGCGTCACACCAATGGTCGTCGTAATTGCGCACCTCCAGCAGCCGGTTGCGCGAGCGCAGGGAGCGGTCGAGCGCCGACACCCGGCTGGAATGCTCGGAATCGATCGCCAGCACCAGCCGGTCGAAAAACCGGCGCCGCTCGGATGCTGCGCCGAGAAACAGCCCGTCCATCGTCGGCGTCAGCCACACCATGCGCAAATGATCGCCGAAGGCGGTGGCCGAGCTGACCGGCTCGCGGTCGATCCGGCAGCGCCGGCTGGTGGCGGCGCCCTCGCTGCCGGGCGGGTCGATGCCGGTGCCGAGCGTGGCGAGCCCCAGTGCGCCCTCGACCTCGGCGGACACCGCCCAGGAACCGTCGCCCTCGATATCGGCGACGTCGTCCAGCGTGGCGCGGCGCAGGCCCCGCCCGGGCGACAGGAATGAGATGGCCTCGATGCAGTTGGTCTTGCCGGCGCCGTTCGGCCCCACCAGCACCACCACATCGCCGCGCGTCTGCAAACTCGCGCTGCGATAATTGCGGAAGTGCGTCAGCGTCAGGCGGTGGATGCGGGAGGCGGTCATGTCAGTCGTCATTGCCGGGTGCGCGGATCGGTGAAGGCGCGGCCACAACCTCGGCTGTCATCATCCGCGAAGGCGGATGATCCAGTACGCCGTGCAGTTCGAGATTCTCACTAACGCCCGCGAATACTGGATACCCGCCTTCGCGGGTATGACGACTGTGTCTGTGTGCGTCAGCCTCTCCCATCAGGGGAGAGGGGACGTTCGAGCGTTGGTTGCCGTTCGTCACACCCGCATCGGCATCAGCACGTACAGCGCGCCCTTGGAATCCTTGTCCTGTACCAGGGTCGGCGAACCGGGGTCGGCCAGCCTCAGGACCGCGACTTCGCCCTCGATCTGGGCGGCGATATCCAGCAGATAGCGCGAGTTGAATCCGATATCGAGCGCGTCGGAGGCGTATTCGACCTCGAGTTCTTCGGTCGCGCTGCCGGAATCCGGGTTGGTCACCGACAGGATCAGCTTGCCGGCGGACAGCGCCAGCTTCACCGCGCGGCCGCGTTCGCTCGAGATGGTCGAGACGCGGTCGACGGCGGCCTCGAAATCCTTCTTGTCGACGATCAGTTCCTTGTCGTTGTTCTGCGGGATGACGCGGCCGTAATCCGGAAAGGTGCCGTCGATCAGTTTCGAGGTCAGCACCACATGGCCGATGGTGAAGCGGATCTTGCCCTGTGACAGTTCGATGCCGACTTCGCCCTCATTGTCGTCGATCAGCCGCAGCACTTCGCCGACGGTCTTGCGCGGCACGATCACGCCGGGCATGCCGTCCGCGCCCTTGGGCAAGGGCAGATCGACCTGCGCCAGCCTGTGGCCGTCGGTAGCGACCGCGCGCAGGGTCGCCGCCTTGGCGCTGCCGGCGGCGTGCAGATAGATGCCGTTGAGGTAGTAGCGGGTCTCCTCGGTCGAGATCGCAAATTGGGTGCGGTCGATCAGCCGCTTCAAATCGGCGGCGGCCAGCGTGAACGAATGGGTCATGTCGCCGGCGGCGAGATCCGGAAAATCGTTTTCGGGCAGGGTCTGCAGCGTGAAGCGGGAGCGGCCGGCGCGGATCGCCAGCACCGAGCGGTCGCCGTCGCCTTCCAGCACGATCTGCGAACCGTCGGGCAGCTTGCGCACGATGTCGTAGAACATATGCGCCGGCACGGTGGTCGAGCCGCCGGTCGCGGTTTCCGCCGCCAGCGTCTCCGTCACCTCGAGGTCGAGGTCGGTGGCTTTCAGCGACAGCCGGGGTCCTTCGGCGCGGATCAGCACGTTGCCCAGGATCGGAATGGTGTTGCGGCGCTCGACCACGCGATGGACGTGGCCCAGCGATTTCAGGAGTTGCGCGCGCTCGACGGTGACCTTCATTGCAATACCCGCCTGATCCCTAAGATGGAAAAGCCGGGCGGCCCAAAAGGCGCGCCGCGGCATTTGAAACCCGAAAAGCCTGATCGAAGCTGGATTTGACCAAACCCGCGGGGGGACCGCAAGGTGGCTCGGATGGCCCGCCAGCGCAAGCGCAACGCGGGGGTCGTCCCCCACGTTTTGCCGGGAATCCGCGCGTATTGCCGGCAAATGCCGACCCCCCGGCCCCGGCTTGCGCCCATAGGCGCTAAAATAGGCTTGCGAGCCGGAATTGTCTGTGATTCTAGCGTGTCATGAGACACGAATCACTTGTGAATGAAGACTGGGCGAACCTCGTCGCGCGGCTTGGCGGCGCGGAAGAGCTCAAGGTTACGGCGCGCGCGA